>JAGRAG010000069.1 GCA_020435025.1 Bdellovibrionales bacterium
AAAATATATAAAAATAAAAAATTTAAAAATTCACAAGGAAAAAACAAATAAAAAAAATAAAAAAATCCAAAGATTTCTAAAAGTTTTTTTTTTTTTTTCTTCTTTGCTTACAAACTTTTTACTGGGTCCGTAAACAGTCCTTAAAGGGAGAAGCTTAAATGAAAATGAGCTTTTTTCTTTTTGTTCTATTCGGAATCTTCTTTATGCCCTCCATTTCCGCTCAAGAAGAAGGGGCATCAGAAAATGTTTTACAGACAGAAGAGGGCTTTTTCCAAGACTCCTCTACGCCCCCTCCGTCAAACGATTCTGCTCCTTCTGAAATGAATGGTGATATTTTGGTTCCGGAAAGCTCAGTTGAAGCGATGGATTCTAACGCAAACTCGCAACCCCAATCGGAAGAATATACCGAGGAATCTTACCAGGATGAAGAGATCGATGCCGATGGCAATGTCGTCGATGACGGTGGAGGGTTTTATGAAGCTCCGGCAACTGCGCCTAGAAAGCAGAGATATCCGCCTCTAACAGGGGTGCACACCAATTTAAACCCTGTTCGAGAAAAAGAACTCACACAACCCAGAGATCTTAAGTCTGCAAAAGGTTATTTAGGAACGACGAAAAAGGGGCTTGATCCTTATCGAGACAAAAAGCGCATTCGCCATCCTCTTGCTGAAAAAGGACTGTATAAAATCAACAAAGAGCGCGCCTATCTTTACAAGGTCACCCCAAGCAAACAAGATCGATTTTCTACCATTCGATTTGGATTTTACGAGCCTAAAAATTTAAAAAATGACACCACCGGGATCTCATTTTCCGATGTCTATGATTCTTCAAACAATCCCTTGCTTCTTGCCGACTACGAATGGAATCTCTGGCGTGGCGCTTTAGGTGTTGTAACCTATAAACTCGGCCTCGGTGTCTTCGTTGCAACTGGAAACGGACAGTTTGATAAAAATTCGAACAACGCCGGTTTAGTGCCCCCGGAAAACTTCACTCTATTAGCTTTTCCCCTTAGTGCTGGGGCTATCTATCGATTGGAGATTTGGGACAAACAATTTCTTGTTCCCTATGCCGATGGAGGGCTTTCACTTTTTGGATTCACTGAAATTCGCGATGACGACACCGGCCCTAAATTTGGTGGTGCTTATACTGCCTATGGAGCCGGGGGAGTTGCTATAAACTTATCGGGACTAGACAGAAATTCGATGCTCGATTTAGACCGGGAACATGGCATCAACGATATCTATTTTAACGTTGAATACCGCGTTTACTTTCCTCTGGGAGGAACCTTTGATTTTGGCGGTGATTATATAAGCGGTGGAGTCACCGCTTCCTTTTAAAGCTTCTTTCAAAGAACATTAAAGATTAGTTAGTCATCACAATGTATTTGGTCGTTCACATTGTAGTATCCACCGTCACCACTGTTTCCATTTGATGTTCCCGTGCCGCCAAGGCCACCATTTATAAAAAACTGAAAGTTCGGTGATAAAACAGAACTCATACCCTGACATGTAAACACATTGGCACGCCCCCCGCTACCGCCGCCGCCACCTTCATTGGTCGCCGTGCCGCCGTCACCACCACTGACTTTAAAGTGCAAAGTTCCAGAGGAAGGACTAGAAATTTTGCGTACAAACAAGTTCACAGAACCACCGCCGCCGCCACCACCGCCTTCGGCAGGACCACCAAGACCATTTTCACCAGACGCTTTAAACAGAGGAGCTGTCGCACTTGAGGTGTTATTGATGTGGTTAGCAGAAATAAATATCAAACCACCTCCACTACCGCCATCATATGAACCACCAGCACTACCTCCACCGGCTCCAAAGACCATAGGTAACATTCCATTATGGTTGATTGCGGTGCCGCCCGTAGAGGCAACAGCACTTCCTCCTTGACCGGCTCCGCCACCGCCTCCACCTGCAATTCCGGCTCCTCCGGAGCCTCCTCCGGTCGCCGGTGTCCCCACAGATGATGTACCTAAAGGACCCGCACCATGCGCCGTTGACGAGTTCCCTTTGGAATAGCCGATCGCCGACACATCAAACAAAGCCCCATCATTCATAGTGATGGTTCCGTTGGAGCGTATCGCTATAATACCGCCCCCATAATAGTCAAAGTAAAATGGCGAGCTAGAACCCGCATTGCGACCCGTAACCGTATACCCAAACACATTCAAGTCGTTCACGTGAATAACTTTAACGAATTGGACATAACAGTGGTTTGCGGCCACTGGATTATTCCAATTCACCGATGTCAAATTATCCACAAAGGAGCCCGACTGAATCTTTAAGGCCGTTCCCGTTTTATTCAGTAGTCGAGTAAAAGTATACTGACCTGCTTGAATGGGATTTCCCTGATAATTTCCACAACCTGATCCGCGACCACCCATCACAACAACGAGGATCTCATCTTCAGCTGCAAAGTTTGTCGCTATACCTGATGAATTGTAAGGAAGTGTCGTAATTCCAGAGCTGACCGTAGGGTCTCCGTTCATCTGTAAAAATCCGCCATATAACGGTGCTGAAACAACGTCCACTGATCCACCAAGAGACACATCTGCAGTTGGCAAAGCCCGCCCCGTGGAATCGGCTTGATCACAGCCACCCAAACAGTGCACTTCAAATGCTCGACGCGATAGGTAGCGTTTCTCGCCATTGTCCGTTAAAAAGTATGGGCAGAGAGCAAATTGATTTTGATAATAGTTTGCGGAGTTCACACCACCAAAGGTGTAAACACCACTTACAACATCGACAGTATCAACGTAAGAGTACTCCGGAGGTGGCATCTGGCATTCAAAATCTCCGCCTCCACCGTTGGAGCTCGGCTTGATGTAAACATCAAATTTGGTATTGGCTCCATTGACAATGCCCGTACCTGATAAAACATTCCAAGATAGATTAATGGCATTAGTTCCATTAAATTCTCCTCTCACCATACTCATCCAACGAGGTGTCATATCTTTTGTGTAAAGAACGGATCTAAACCCGACGGAATCTTCCATATGACCATGTAAAGCTGTGTGCAGAAAATTAATCACACTCCCTGAACTCATGTCACAATTGGTGTACATTTGATAAGTTGATTGCGCTACACCACCTGATGGCACAGTAACACCAGATCCTGTAGAACCACCTTCCCAAACTAACGGAACCGTCAGTGCACTATCAGAAAAAATTTCCGAAAGAGCTTCTTGATGATTGTTGTAACAAACTTGGTAGGAACTATAAAAAGTCGTCTGCGGTCCAAAAAAGCCAATGATGGCATCTTGAGGTAGAAGGGCGTCGACCTCACCAGAGTTGTTTCTACTTTTGCGGTAGCTGGCAGGCATACTGACTTTCATTCGATAGGTTGGACTGGTACTTGTATCAAAAGCGGAGCTAGATAAATTTACGTTCTCAAACAGCGTCATGGACTGACCACTGGCAGTTCGTACTTTGTAAGTTAAATTTTGATTGTCCATGACGAAAATATTAAACCAGCCCGATATGATTCCCTCTGTTTCGACAAGCATCGCTGGATCGCCACTCTGTGGAGCAAAATAAGTTTGCAGTTCTCCTGTAGGTCCCGTCGCTGCTGTCTCTAAATAGCGACCAATCACCCGCCCCTCTTTAGAGCTGGTACCTGCTGAGGCAGTTGTGATAGTCACATCGGCATTGCCTGACGACGTATTTGCTTGTTTCGAGCCATATTTAAAGTTCATGGCCCCTGTCGAGTCAGACTCATATATGGTCAAAACTTGCACCAACAAATTTGCCGATACGGGTGGCTTATCGATCACCACCTCGACAAAATCAGGAAATATATTACACACAATGGGAAACTTCTCGACATCTCCTTCTCCCGCCTGGTCATCCAGACTCGGGCCACCACCATCTTCGTCCTTAAAATCACACTGTGCGTGAAAAGGTATGGGATGAGTTTCATCACGAAGATTAACAATAATCATTCCCAACTTCATGTCATCCAAAGAGCTTATCGATGACAAAGGAACTCCGAATCGCAAAGACGAGTTCCCTGGTGTACGACTGCATCCCGCTAAAAAGAGAAAGGTTAATACTAATAAAAAAGAAACGGACCGAAAATTTTTTAATGTTTTCATGGAGTTCTTATCGGCAATCCTGACTGCAAACTTTTGTAATTAAAGGTTAAAAACAGGTGCATTTTGTCCAAGCACACCTATTCGAATTTAGAGCGAACTGCCTCTGTTTTAAAATGACACTTTTTGAAACAAGGAATCATTTTGGTACACTTTTATTTCCAATGAGGTTTAAACTGCCCCCTCTAATTGCGAAGGTAAGTTTGGTGATTTTATTTATGTCATCAGAATCTTTTGACGAACGACTCGGAAGCACGTAGCTTCTCGATATGAATCATTCGAACAAAAAAAAGCAATTTTATGATCTGACTCCTGATAAAGTTTTACATGGGGTCGATCAAGCAGGCTTTTTAACCACTGGTGAGTATTTTCAACTTAATTCCTATGAAAATCGAGTCTTTGACATTCATTTAGAACCCGACGACAACCCAAAAGAACTTCGAAATCGCCTTATTACAAAGTTTTATCGTCCGGAAAGGTGGAGTCTCGACGCGATCATGGACGAGCACAACTTTCTTAACGAACTTCGTCAAGAAGGGATTCCGGCCGTTGCACCTATAAAACAAAAAAATGGAAAAACAGTCAGCTCCTCTGAGGGGATTTTTATGGCTCTGTTCCCAAAGATTTGGGGGCGGCTGCCGCAAGAACTCAACCAAGAACAATTTAAAAAAATTGGACGAACTCTCGCCCGCATTCACAACATCGGCGAACAGAAGATTGCGGAGAATCGCCCCTCATTGACTGTTCGCGAGTACGGATGGCCTGCTTTAGATATTTTGCATGATCGAGTCGCTGTTGAAGTCTGGAACCGCTATGAAGATGCAGCTGTAGCTATTTTAGAACACCTTGAAGAAGTCCTAGATGAAAGTCAGTACCTTCGAATTCATGGTGATTGTCACAAAGGCAATCTGCTTCTGACGGATTTTAAAGATCTTCCACAAGATTTTTTATTTGTTGATTTTGATGATTTTTGTAATGGACCTCCGGCCCAGGACTTTTGGATGCTTTTTTCTGGGGACTCTGAAGAAAGCCGCTTTGAGCAAGAATGGATTCTCTCAGGATATGAAGAACTCCGCTCCTTTGACGACCGTCAGTTAGATCTCATGCTTCCATTAAGAGGACTGAGAATCATTCATTATGCCGCATGGATTGCTCGCAGGTGGGATGACCCGAGTTTTCCAAACCTTTTTCCACAATTTCAAGACTATAGTTACTGGGCTCAAGAAACTGAATCTCTTGAGAAAATTGCCTGGAGCCTTTAAAATAAAGTCACTTCTTTAACGTTTTCTACTTAGAGGGTTTATGCCTGACAAATCTAACAATAGAAAAGACGAAGCTTTCTGGAAAATCCTAAGTGCCGCGATGGGCTTGGACATTTCAAAAGGCCACCTTAAGTGGAATATGGCCGAACTTTCGCGAAAAGCAAAAGTCACTCGTTCATTAATTTATTACTATTTTGGTCAATCAAAAATGGACATTCTCAATGAAGCCGTCAATATGATTGGCGAAGAACTTGTTGGGCTCAATGAGGAGCGAGATGAAATGTGGAGAAAAGGCGAACTGCTTGAGTCTTTAAAGGCCTCGCGTGAAGTTTTAAAAAAAGCTCCGTTCATACCGTGCTTTTATCTCACCCATCGGGCGGACAATAACTCTTCATTGGGCGCCGCTTTGATTCAAATTGAAAAGCGTTTTGTTCATAAAATCAGAAAGTTCTATCCTGCTGTCAATGAGACCCAAGCCGAATCACTGTTTGCCATCTACTGGGGAGCCGCCTTTTCCCCTGGAATTAGTGAAGACGCCTTAAAAGGGGTTTTGGCTGTGATCACTTCCATTGCTCGGAGCTAAAATTAAGGTTTTAAATCTTTTTCCGTCTCTCCGGGAACCAACAGAGAACTGTCATGCTCTTCAGAAGACGTCGCTTTCACATCTTGCTTCAGGACATCTAGCTCCAAGCGACAACAATTTTCACCTAGTTGGTAATCAGGATTTTTAATGTTGATGCCTTCAACCTTATAAGGTCTCACAGGGGTATAAAATTCGTTCTCAGAGAAAAAGTCATTCACTATGGCTGATAGTGCGCTTATCGTCAGGTCATATTTTAACTCTTCAGGAAAGATATTTTGCACAATATTTGAAGACGCAATCTGGTCAGCAATGCTCAAATGAAAATTCCCGGGAAAAATACCATTTCCTCCGTAAAAATTATCAAAATAAAAATCTGGAACTTTAGAGTCCATCGCTTGCTTATTAACAATTTCTTGAAAAGTCCTGAGTTCCATATCAATGGATCGAGCTTTTTGGCGACTTTCCAATGTTAATTTTGGTAACCCATAGTCTAAGGGGTTAGAAATGATTTTATCACAAGCCAAATAATTTAGCTTAAAAGAAGCATAGGAAACTTTGGCGACTTTCAAGAGTTTGATATTGTTGGCAATGATATCGACTTTACATTCTTGACCATCAACTTTCACTTGTCGATTTGTAG
>JAGRAG010000070.1 GCA_020435025.1 Bdellovibrionales bacterium
ATGGTGGGTTCGGTTTGATTTCTTGGGTGAAGATCAAATTCTGTTTTTAAATAACGATCCATTTTCTGCTGATCCCTGCGTTTCAGGTCGACAAACTGTATCCCAATGCCTCTTGGATAGCTATCCGTTCCTTTTTCTGAAACTCGAACCAACTTAGCTTCACATTTGATTTTAAGGAGAGGGCTTAATGCAAGACTCAGATCAAACACCTTTCCAACTTCAGGAGTTCTTTCCCAATCCGCATCAGAAAATCCAGTTAAATAGGCACCCGATGTTGAGAGATCAAACGTTTTTAAATGATCCAAATCAAAACGACACCCTTTAATTTCCACAGGCATGACCACTTTTGCTCGTCGTTTTTGCAGCCACCATCGCAAACTAGGATTTAGCAATAATCGACGAGGTGAGGGAGCTAATAAGCTACCAGAAAGAGCAATAAAACCTGCTGTAGCAGAGACGATCCAAGGAAGAGAGGCCCCCATATCCATGGCCCCCACCACATAGTTGTTCCAAGCAACCAACACTACGGTCGCCGGCAAAGTAAGAATCAGCCATCGACTGGCACGTAAGAATAAGGGAATGTGAGCCACCAGAGCTATCATCACCAGAACATTTAAAAATGAAATCATTTCTATATTATTGGCAACATCCCACAAGCCCTCCCCATAAACCCAAGCCGCCTGAAAAGGAAACGAAAGGGCAATTCCCAAAAAGACGATAGACAAAATAAAAAAGATCAATGGACGCTTATTCACGATCCCTCCTTAGGAGGTTTAGCAAAATGATAGCAATAACTGGAGACCTTGCCCACATAAACACGAGCCTCGTTCAGGTCACCCGACATCAAATAGTTGGGTCCAAGAGACTTCAAAGCCGACTTGACTCGATACGCTCCGGAATTGTAGCTCGCTAAGATCACCTCTGTCAGACGTTCTTGAGACTTACCATAAATGGATGTGATCACTTGAGAGTTCACCGGCTTGTGCCAATAACTATGCAAGTATCGTAAGTACTCGTAGCCGCCTTGAATGGAACGCTCAGGATCTAAACGCCAATCTTCTTCCGACGAAATTTTTCCCATACGAATCCATGACTTCAATAAAGAGGCCGGAAGACGTCTAATATTTTTAGAGCGTGGCCAGTCTTCAAATTTTTTTGAAATCTCATCAGCAGCCAAAGGAGTTACCTGAGTTAAACCAACCGCCTTTGCCCAACTGACCGCCTGAGGATTAAAGGCCGATTCCTGAGCCACCAAACCCGCAACAAGGGTTGGACTGTAGGAGTACTCATTCCCCCAATACTCAAGATAAGAGATCATTTTGGGATGAGGAGTAAAAGGGGCCGTATTTCTGATCTTTTCAACTGAAAGCATGTTGCAGTCGGGAAGTTCGTACTCGGCGTATGCCTTTGCCTGTCCTTTTTCATTGAGATAAGCGAATTCAATTTTGTTTGTTCGATGGGGAGGCAAGCGCAATCGATCCCACTTGTATGTGATTGCGCGTCGTCCCTCTTCTAAAACGGGAGTCGATCCTTCTAAAAAACGTTCACTGATATCGACACCATCGTAAGTGACCCTTAATGAGTGTTCATCTGCAATTTGAAATGGATCTTGGATACGTATGGCGAATTGTGAGTATCCATGCAACACTTGTCTATCTGGATAGAACTCAATTAGAGGTTGCAGCTCATCAACTGTCGTCATTGAGGAGCGACCTTTAGCTTCCGACTTCACCACGTTTAAGCTGTCAATAGAACCAAAAGGAGTTGCCGGCCCCACGCAAGCCACCAGCAACGAGAATACCCATCCACATCCCAAGAGGTTCCAACTATTCCATTTTGCCATAGGAACTCATCGGCCCTAGAAAATGAGATCTAAACTTAAGGCGTGATGTTTTTTGACAACATTTTGTGCAATCTCTCAGATACAAATAAAAGACAATAAAAATAGACGATCTGATAAATTTTTAGCCAGATTGTTCGTGCAATGTACCTTCGTTTAAATTTGAGACACTAAAACTCTTCGGTCTGAGTATCTGTCACTAACGTAGGATCCAGCTTTAGGAGGTCTCTATAGATCAGATCCCCAAGAAAAGCATAGGCCAGTGCACTTGGGTGTCCATCCAAAGGAATCTGTCCCTGTTGGTTCATGATTTTGTCGAAGGGGATCGCCGTGTAGTCAAACAGGGTCAGTCCTTCTTTTTTTAAGTAGGGAATTATAGATTGAGTGATACCCGTTGGTTTGGGACTAAACCCAACTACAACTACAAAACTCTTAATGTCATAAACGAGTTTTAAGCGACGCTCGACTTCTCTAATGGACTGAGCGTAGAGAGTGTATTCTTTCTCACCCAATATTGGCCAAGAAAAACCTGTCTTTTTAAAAAGATTGAGATGAGCTGCTAATGATTTGAGTTTTGTATTCAGCGGTTCATAATCCTTGTAACTTCCATTATATCTAATTTGCTGTTGTGACTCTAGCCAGCTAAAGTGAGGTTGATTCTCTGCCCACTTTGAGTCTGCCACAAATTGATGAACCGAATTAAAGAACCGAAACGGATGAAATCCGGGCAGCAGATAAATCACGTGACCTTTAGTACCTACGAAGTTCTGATACTGAACATGCCCGTCAATGACCATAGTTTTGTAAAGAGCCTGGGCAATACTTGTTCCGGGATCCCCAAGATTGTATACATTGGCTCTAGGAAACTTAGACTTGAGTTGCCCAGGTAAAGACTCATGTCCCTCGACTCCCTGGCCAAACACAAAGGAGCCACCGAGAAGAACAAAAAAATTGTTTGCCTTTTCGAGATAGGGTCCCTGATCTCGCCGACCCTGTTTGTCGTATTGATAGGTGACGTCATATATGATTGTTCCATCATGAGTTGTTACTGAAGCTCTCTTAGAACTCAGTTGTTGAGGTATCGAGTACCTCAGCCCACTTTCAGATCTTAGTGTGGTGTAGGTGGCATGATGAGCATTGGTAAAATCTAAAAGACTGTAGTTCGTATGTGGCTTTGGACCTGATTTGCGATACTTTTCGACCACAATGTCTGAAAGAGCAAGATCTTTAAGACGCATGCGCTCGGATTTTGGAAGCGTTTTCGGCTTATAAAAATAGTGTTCACTGTACATTCTTGGAGCGAATGCCAGTAACAACTCAAGGGCAAAGAGCAGAATGAAGGTATTGACTCCGACGATCAGGACGGTTTTCATATCTACTGAGCTTCCTAAGGAAAAAGGATCTTAAATATTATCTCGTCTCGATACAATTTGGTCCATCAAATATTTAATTGTTTTACTCAGATCAATTCCAGTCAAAACCGACGAGACGTACTAAACCTAAATGTCCGCTTTCAATGCCTGAGTCGCGGCCATCAAACCGCGTTGGATATATAAATTTTAGATCAACACTATCTTATCGATACGACCTCGACGAGGAACCCTACTTAAGTCCGAAAAGCCTTTCTTGAAATCTGCCGAAAAGGTTAATGGTGGAAACATCAATGGGTGGATCATAACTAGGAGACTTCATGAAACAGTGGATGAGCAAACTGATTGAACAACTCAATTACGATGTAGCCCCTCAAGATTCTTCTGTAAAAACAGAACTCTCTGAGGAAAGAGCCACTTTAATTTACATTTTGGACACTCTAAACAAACACCTTTTGGAAATCGATCACCATCCCGTAAGAAAAGTTAGGAACTCCTTAGATGAGTACTCGCGTCTTCTTTTGAGCTCAGACGCCTCAAAACTTCAAAAATCCCTTCATCGTTTACGTGAATTCTTTGGGCGCTATCGAATCGATGAGTACACCTACATTCTGAAGACCTTCAATGACTTTCGCTCAATTATTTGGGATTTCGTAGAACAGATAAGCGATGCTCTAGAAGATGAAGAGGCGGATCAGGAATTGCAATCTCATATCGATGAACTCAGAGACGCTGTAGAAGCCAACTCTATGGAACAACTGAGAACCAAGTCACTGTCGTTTATCGATTCTTACAGTGAATACCAAACGAAAAGAGACACCAACAAAAGTCGTCGTTTGAGTACAGTAAAAAAGAGTCTCAATGACGTAAAAAAACAACTTGTGGAGGCTCACCACAATCTCATGCGTGATCACCTAACTTCGGCCTTCAATCGAAAGAGCTTCGACGAAAAGATTCATGAGTATTGGACATTGGCCAGAATTAATCCCTCTCCTATGACACTGCTTGCATTAGATATTGATCACTTTAAAAAGGTTAACGACACTCATGGACATGCCGTGGGTGACTTTGTACTGGTGGAAACTGTTAAGCTTCTTAAGCAGATCTTTCATCGAGAAAAAGACTTTGTTGCTCGAATCGGAGGTGAAGAGTTTACTGTGATCCTCCCTGAATTCGATCTATCTTCGGCGATCAAGAAAGCTGCAGAGACTTTGGATAAGGTACAAGAATCGGTTTTCGTTCATGATGATAAGGAGATTCGCTTTACAATTTCTATCGGCATTGCTGAATACGAACCAAAAGAAACTGTCGATAGTTGGATGAAGCGAGCCGACCAAGCACTCTACACGTCTAAAAACAGTGGTCGCAATCGATTCACTATAGCGCCTTCTTCAAACTTAAAAAGCGTCGCTTAAGTCTTCTCGGTGAGAGCTGTCAGCGGTTAGAATTTCTAACTGCAAAAATTCGGGTATTTCACTTGCGTGAATCTCTACGTAGTTACTAACACTTTTCGGACACACTTTATAAGCTTCGCGCAACAGCCAACGAAAGGCTTCTTGCACTTCGCACCTTTCATCTGTTCGCAAGAAATTAGCAGTCTCAAAGGTGGCTCGAAAGTATCTTTTTCTTCGAATGCAATAGATCATGGTTACGGCCGCCATCCTGCGCATTTGCCAACGAGGCGAAAAAGTCCACTTAATAATATCTGGCAAGAACATGGGATTTTGAACGATAAAGTCTCCAATTACAAAAAGAGCGTAGTCATCGCACACCGTTTTGCTGCGAATGTGATTTTCCGCCCACATTTGGAAGTCAACAAAGTCCACAGGTTCTCGGTCAAATTTAAGACTTTGTAGCCAGTGCACGGCGATCTGCTGCATTTCTACGGAACCTTCACTCAGCAAGCTTTCACATAGAGAAAAGAGAGTTCTTTTGTCCAGTCCGATAAACTTCTGCTCATACTTTACAGCTATTTGATAAATCGCTGACTGTTTGTGCTGCTGATGATACAGACCTTCACTAATAGGTTCTTTCTTCGTCTCCCGTAGGATTTCTTCTTTGATCTGATGAACTAGATAGTCGTAAGCCATGGGCTCCTCCTTTAATTTGTTATTGGTTGTTTCTTTGATCAATTAGCGCTCTTGACTCATTGTCACTCGGGCGGCATCATCACTGATCTCAATCAAAAGGGCTATTTTGCTAGTTTTAAAATGGGGTTATTAATTATTTTCTTTTATCGAATAATGATCTTGACTGGTCGTCATTCGAGCAGCGTTATCTTTAATCTCAATCGAAAAGGCTGTCTTACCAAACAATTGATAATTTCTCTGTCCGAGGATTGCCAACATCTGGCGGGCCGACTGTAAGGAAGGCTTTGGTAAAGAGAGACTCTTTCGACTTGCATGAGTGGCGATAGATCCGGTCACAAATGCGGTTGCTTGCGAAGTTCCTGACATGGTTCCATACTGATCGTTGGGTAGGGTGGACACAATCTCTAAACCTGGAGCTGCGACATCCACTCGATGCTTCCCATAGTTGCTTTCTGGAATCAATTGATGATTTGCATCCAAAGCTCCCACGGAAATGATATTAGTGTATCCATAGGCCGCTGGGTAAAAACCCTGAAGATCAATATTCATGCCATGATTCCCGGCTGCGGCGACAATCCAGACACCCTTTGAGTGAGCGCTCTGGAGAATGGATCTCTCTCGAGCGCTCTGACTGTAGCCTCCGGATGAATAGTTGATCACCTCAGCTCCCATTTGAATCGCATATTTAAGAGCCAAAACGGTTGTTTCAACATTGGTGTTTTCTTCTTTCCCAGAAAAGTAGCGAATCGGTAAAAGGCGAATGGGTCGTTGACCTAAGTTCTTTTTCTGGGAGACAATGGAAAGAAACTGCCGAATGATGATGCCGGCAATATGGGTTCCGTGTCCGTTTACATCTTGAAGATCATTGTTGTTATCTGCAAAATTCCAACCATGACAGTCATCAATATATCCGTTTTGATCATCATCGATGCCGTTTTGTGATAAGTCCTCACCTTTCTCGTTAAGGCCACACTCTTTAGAGTTTTTAAAAATCCAGTTTTTAAGATCTCTATGTTCCAAATCCATACCGGTATCAATGACAGCCACAATAATTGGTTGAACGCTCCTCTGAGACTTTTTAATGCTCGGTGGACCGACCGACTGACATAGAGAGGGTAGAGTTAAAAATATAAATATAGAAATGCATAATGGGCGATAGATCATCGCTTACCTCCTTATTTATGGTTAATATTTAAGAGACAACGAGGCCGCAAAAAGGATGTTCGTCCTTTTTTAGTGAACAAAAAATGTCTTCGGTGACGAAGGACTGAAGGTCCAACAGACACAAGAAATGTGTCTAAAAGAAAAGGGACCCACAAGTCATCTTTTTCCATCTTGGAAAATAGAAATTGTAAGGTCCCATCATTAACTGCATTGAGAATGCCAACTGAAATCCAAAGAAACGGCCGCGTTTTTGTTTACAAGATGGGACCTGTCTGCAAAAAAAGTCGACTGCCAAGATCGAGTTTTACAAGATGCCTTATCTAGCTAATGTGCAAAGACTGAACGAGTGCTCGTTTTCTTTACAACTGACCATGCTATTTAAGTATATAATTTTATTATAGTTCTGCTTGCACTAAGGTTCTAACTTTAGATTTATCTTCCAAGTTCGAGAGTGATACCAATTCCATTATCAATTACGTTTTTTTGCAGCCCATTTCTTGAATTTCTTTTGCTCAATCGACCCATCCTCAACTTGCCTCGAGTCACGCCTACGGTGACTCGCAATCATAAAAATGCAAACTTCGAAAAAAAGTCTCACAAAAAGCACGTAATTATTTAATGGAATTGGTATTATATCCACGGACCAGATCTAAGGCGGTGTCGGTGTAGGATCAAATTGAAAATATTTTTAATATTGATAAATCTATTTTTCGACAGTGGGCAGTTCAATCTAAAAGAAAGAGACGTACCAACTTAAAGCCGCACTTCCTTAAACATGAGTTCAATAACTGAATTAGCATCTATATTTCGATATATACTCTTCCGATTACAAAACTTCGCGTTATTCAAACAATACTTTGACAGCTTTTCATTTTAACAAATTTCTCTCTATGTGGTTCCATAACGTGTCTTGATTTTTAAGAGGCTCCCGGGCACATCATCATTTAAAATACCTCTTAAAACAGATCTCACAGCGCCTAGATCGCAGAGACAATGGCTCTTAACAGCATCGTGAATTCCCTAAAATTTCGTCAAAAACCCCATGGTATATTGCTCTCAGATTTTCTTCTTAAAAGGGGTGAACATGTATACAAGATTGCAAAAAGCTAAAAAAACTTATAGCCGTAAACAGTTTATCGAATTTCATCGACAAGCGAAAAATTCCGCTCATGCTTTAAAGCAATGTGAAAAAGAACTCATCACCTCCTTGCAACAGGTCTATACCACCTGCACTCACTCTTATTTTGGATATCGTTCTCTATACACTTATGCTCTTAAGGCATTAGATCTCACCGAGTCTCAGGCCTATTCCTATATTGCTGTCGCTAAAGCTGGTCTTACTTGCTCTCCTTTAAATCAAGCTCTATTAAATCAGGAATTGTCTGTTAGTAAAGCGGCTCGAATTGTTTCGGTGATTGATGCAGAAAACTCGGCCGAATGGGTTGAAAAAGCCAAAACTCTAACAAAAAGGGAACTGGAAAAACAAATTGCAACAGAGAATCCTAAAGCTCGAATCAGTGATCATTTTCGTCATATCGACAAAGATCTTTTACACATGCAGGCTGGGATCAGTGAAGAGTGCTTTAGAAAGTTTCAACGGGCTCAGCAACTTTACCTACAAAAAAATCCCAAGGCCTTTAAAGCCAAAGTCGACGATGTTCTCAATTGGTGCCTTCAAGAGCTTCTCGAACGCCATGATCCCGTCATCAAAGCAGAAAGAGTTCTTAGAAAAAAACGACACAAGGTACAAGATCAAAACGATTTTTCTGCCCGGGCAGAAACCCGGCGCTCCCAATCACGTATCAAGACTCGTAGTGCATCCGAGTTCGATGCTAAATGCCCTGTTACATCAGATAGCTCTGGTAAGACGACGGCAAAAAATCACAATAAAGTGGGCGACAAAAGCAAGCAAATCATACAAATCGACGACCGATTTGAGCCGTCAAAAAACTTAGATACGAATAAAGACAATACAAACCAAATCAATCGGGATGCAAACACTGGAGGCCTTCACATTTCAAATCAGCAAAACCAGAAATTCAAACCACAAAAAATCTCTGCCCGGGCAGAAATATCCCAAAGAAAAAAACTGCCCGCAAAAACAAAACATCAGGTGATTTTAAGGGATCGCGGTCAGTGCCAGCATTTAAATAAGCTGGGAGACCGATGTTTGGAATCCACAAGAATTGAAATTCATCACATTCGACCGCTCCATCTTGGAGGATCAGATAACCTTGAAAATCTTGTTACTCTCTGTCAAGAGCATCACAAATGTGTTCATTCATCTCTTAGATAAATGGCTTTCTATATAAAAGTTACCTATTGAATTATGCGCCTTATCAGTCAATACATCTTGTACAATTGGCAACCGCTTCTCGTGAGATTGTTTTTTCAGGTTAGAAAGTGTATCCTATTAGACTACAGACAGAGTCTTGCAACAATACTTCTTTGATCAATGCAGCCAGACTCACATAACTCAATCTACATAACTCAATCTACATAACCCAATTTACATAACTCAATCTACATGACCCAATTTACATAACTAATCCTTCATAACCTTCTACCAACATAACTCACACTGCGTAACCTGGCCTCTCGTTTTGTTAAATTCCTTTGAAGGACATTCAAGATGTACAAATCTACTGACTCGTCAGTCATATGCTATGATTTTTGAGTACAATTGAATAAAATCTACTGGTACGTAATTAATTGCTGAACCTTAACCTGTCCCTTAACGGCATCAGGAAGATAGGTCGCCGCGATATCTTTGTGTTCGTTAAAAAAACAGACGGTTGCAGGTTTCAATTGAGAGAGGTCTCTCGCCAATTGATAGTGATGGCTCTCACAAAGACGTCGCTCCAATAACCGGTCAAGCTGATCCTTTACTTTGAAAACTGATGAACCGACAATAGCTAACTCATATCGTCTAAGATGAGCATTGGCGACCAATGAGGCCGGTACAGCCTTGATTTCTAATTCTTGAAAAAGAACTTCGATCTCCTGGATCAATGAAGCCGCTATAGATTCATCAATCTTTTCTCCAACAAGATCGGCCGTAGCAAGTCGGCCCTCAAACTCAAAACAGGGTAGGCCGTTCCAAATCTCCGTCACACGCAATTGATCCCCTAACAGATAATTTCTGAGCCCAGAGGCTGTCCACAAAAGAGGGGCGACCCGTTGTCCCGGCTGCAAATCCCATCCTTTGACAATCTTTTGATTCTCTAAACAAAGAAACTCAAAATAATGTGAGGTAAAGGCTAATACTTTTTTGTCACGAATAGGCAAAGTCACGGCCGCCTCAGTGGACCAAACGCCTTTGCTATGAATCTTTACATTAGGAAAAAGACTTTGCAATTCACCGACAAATCGAGCCGACGGTCCAGAATCCCAACACGAGATCACTTGCAGCTGCGGCCAAAGTTTCTGAAAAAAAAGAGGGCCTGCTTCAGGACCATCAAAGACATCTTTTCGTAAACTCTTTAACTCAGACCAGTGACTTTCAATCGATTTAGCTACTTCTAGCCAATAGGTCGGACTCCATATCGAACTGAATGTCAGATTCTTCGTTTTCACAAGATATGTTAAAAGATGCCACCAAGCTTCCTCACTGGTTTTTGCCCACTCCACTTCACGAG
>JAGRAG010000071.1 GCA_020435025.1 Bdellovibrionales bacterium
GAAAACGATTACGACAACTGATGAGTTGTTAGCAGAGGTGATTAATCTGAAGCGATAATAAAGTATTTGTTAAATAATGGTTTGAAAGGGACAAGCTAGCTTGTCCTTTTTTATTATTCCTAGTCAGAAAGAATAGGCAGCCATCGTCATAGGACCCTCACCAAAGGCTCGGATAGATCATTTAGGATTGATGCTTATCTTTTGGATTGATAAAATTTTGATATGAATGTGGAACAAAAAGAGATTCAGGAAATTCTAAATAAAAAGTTTCAAGAGGCTCAAGTTCGAAACTCGCAGTTTTCTTTAAGAGCCTTTGCCAGCCGTTTATCAATCAGTTCAGGAGCTCTTTCCCAAATCATGAACGGGAAAAGAAGAATTTCTGAACGTCTTGCATACGAGTTGGCGGAAAAATTGAATTTATCAGATGAAGAAAAAACTCGTTTTTTGACGCCGTTTCGCATTGAAAAGAAGATTAAAAAAGGAACAAAGTACGAGGAGTTTGATCATCATCAATTCACTTTAGATGAATCGTGGCAATTGTTCGTCGTATTAAGTTTGCTCGAAATTGATGGAGTTCAATTTACGACGAAAAGAGCTGCGGAAAAATTAAGTCTGCCTGAGAACGCCGTCAATGACCTTATTGAGAAAATGCTCTTTACGGGGTTGCTTAAGTGGTCTCCTGAAAGAAATCTAGAGAGAGCCTCCAAGAATGTAACGACAAAAGACAATGTGAAAGATGACCACCTTGTCCAATTACAGAATAAGTTCATGGAGCAAGCCATAAAGGCGTCACACTGTGATAGCAGCAGAAGGGATTACACAACGATGGTCATGGCCATCAATTCGCAAAAAATAGGAAAAGCAAAAAAAGTCATCCGCAAGTTTTACGATGATATCTCCGCGATCTTAGAGGATGGGACTCCTGACACTGTGTATGGGTTGAGCATACAGCTTTATCCAATGTTGATGGATCCTACCAAATCCACTAAATAATTTCGTTAAAAGACGCCGGATGACTCAAGCCGGATGTTTCACGATTCCTTTGTAGATAAAGCTCGCGCCACCGAGAATGCTTTTGTAGGAGCATTCAGAAAATTGATCCGTCGATTTCATTATCTGAAGAAACTCTTCGCGAGCGGGAAATTTTGCCGATGATTTATTTAAGTATTCATAGGCATCTGAGTTTCCTGACACCCAACCACCTAGTTTTGGAACCAGGTGATTGCAGTAAAAATTTATTCCGTACTGTAAAAAGCGCGAGCGATTTTGTCCTGTTTCAAGAATCATGACTCTTCCCCCAGGACGTGTCACTCGAGCCATTTCACTGATAGCTTGAATTGGGTTTTCCACATTGCGAATCCCATAAGAGATGCTAGTGATATTGAATTGATGATTTTCAAAAGGGAGGTTCATGGCGTCAGCCCACTGGAAATCAACAGGCATTTTCAGTTTTTGACTCTTTTCGCGACCAAACTTTAACATCGGTTCACAAAAATCCGTTCCAATAACGGTTCCGCTTTCACCGACGACTTTTTTAAAATCAAAAGCCAGATCTCCTGTGCCAGAGGCGCAGTCTAATACGGAATCACCGGACTGAGCTTCGCTCCAACGAACGAGACTTTTTCTCCAGCGGCGAGCCATTCCAAAGGTGATGAGGTCATTGGCTTGATCATAAGTATTTGAAATTGAAGAAAACAAATTTTGAACAAATTCCGGGTTAGGGCCTTGAACTTCCATAGCTTCTCCTAAAGAACGGCAAGTTTCCGATTTACAGAAGACAAAAGGGGCTTGAGGGACTTCATCAGATTTGAAAACTCTGGAAAGTTCAATGTTTGAAAACCATCGGACAACGCTTGATCAGGATGGGGATGAACTTCAATCATTAGGCCATCGGCACCTGCCGCCGCCGCCGCAAGAGATATGGGGATCACTAAGTTTCGTACTCCTGTTCCATGTGAGGGGTCAGCGATAACCGGAAAGTCGGAGTTGGCTTTGATAAAAGCAATGGCGTTCACATCAAAAACATTTCTCGTGTTGCTATCAAATGAACGAATGCCGCGCTCACAAAGAATAACCTTTTCATTACCTTCTTTGGTGATGTACTCTGCAGCTCCTAACCACTCCTTAATGGTTCCTGAAAAACCTCTTTTGAGAAGGACTGGTTTGTCGGTTTGTCCTAGTTCTGTAAGAAGAGAGTAGTTGTACATGTTGCGAGAGCCTACTTGAAAAGCATCCACCACATCCATCAAATCGGAAATCTGACGGGGGTCGGTGATTTCAGAGAGAAAGCTTAAACCCACCTCTTGCTTGACCTCTTTTGCAAGTTGAAAAGCATCGCTACGTAGCCCTTGAAAACTGGAAGCATCAGTGCGAAGTTTGAACATACCGCCACGCAATAAAGTAGCCCCTTGGTTTTTGACTTCGGTAGCGGTCTCAAGAAAATGTTCTTTGGATTCAATAGAGCAAGGGCCTGCAATGACTACGAAATCATTACCACCTATTACTTGATTGCCCACTTTTATTTGTTGGGTTTTCCCAGCCATGCTCAAGTTCCTCAAGAAATCCGCTTTTATCTGCCAAAGTTCGAGACTTTTGCTAGAAAATTAAGTATTTAGTCACGAATGGGCAACCAATCAATGAAAATAGATGCGGGTCGTAATATTTCCTTAATGAAGGAGTCCTCGCCATTTTGGAAGCAAGGGGCTTTTGTTGCGCAATCCGACAGAGAATGGTGGATCGGTTGGGGGGACTCAAAATGGTCTGCCGAGCCGAAACCTGGTCGTTTGTGTTTCTATCTACCTGATTTTTTTCTTGAAAATAAAACCCCTTGGCTGGTGTTCTCTGATTTCCGTAAAGTTTCCAGATCGGGATTGATCCAAGAACTGACATCTATTGCGAATATAGATGCGATGAGTCGAATAGGGTGGAAGAATGCCAATAAAGAGATTTTTGCACAGAGGTTTTTGGAGGTGCAAAAGCGAATTGCTTCAGGAGCTATCGAAAAAGCTGTTCCCCTAATATTTTTTGAAGGAGAAGGGGACTTTAATGAGGAGTTTGTCCAGCAGAGATTTAAAGCTCTTACTTTGGAAACGTTAGCTAGCCCCTACGGTTTTTGGAAAGAGGGCCAAGGCATGGTGGGTGCAACCCCAGAAAGGTTGTTTCATATCAAGCAAGACCAAAGAAAATTGGAAACTATGGCGTTGGCGGGAACGGGGACTCATTCGGAAGATCTTTTACAAAATAGGAAAGAACGGATAGAGCATCAGTTGGTGATTGATGATTTAAGAAGAAGGCTGGAGCCTTATGGTAGAGTGGATGTCGGAGAAACTTATGAGTGGAAACTTCGTCACTTAAAACATTTGCGAACGGACATTGACCTTTGGTTTCAGAGGGACTTTTCCTTTGAAAAGTGGGTGGCCATATTGCATCCAACTCCAGCTCTGGGTGTGTATCCAAGAGAGAGTGGTTGGGAGTGGTTGCGTGATCTGAATTATTCAGAACAAGAACTTCCTTTCAATCGCCTCGGGGCTCCTTTTGGAATCCTCTTGCCCAACGGGGACAGAACCTGTCTAGTTTCTATTCGACAGATCCAGTGGCGGTCTCATCAAGCGAGAATTGGTGTGGGTTGCGGAATCGTAGCGGAAAGCCAGTATGAAAAAGAGTGGAGTGAACTTCAGTTAAAACAAAACTCTATTCGTGAGGCCCTCTCTTTATGAACCTAGAGAGAGCGGGTCAGGTTTTGCAGTTACTTTATCAGTTTGGAGTCGACGAAGTCGTTTGCTGTGCCGGAGCTCGTAACGCTCCTTTCATAAAGTGGTTATCACAGACGGACCGATTTCAAAGTCGATTTCATTTTGAAGAACGTTCTGCCGGCTTTTATGCGCTCGGAAGAATCCAAAAGCTGAGAAAGCCTGTGGCCGTCTTTACGACAAGTGGAACTGCCGTTGCTGAACTTTTGCCAGCCGTTGTAGAGGCTCATTACCAGGGATTGCCTCTAATTGTCGTGAGCAGTGATCGTCCCAAAGAGTTTCGAGGAACCGGCTCTCCCCAGACAATTGAACAAAATAATATTTTTCAAATATATGCAAAGAGGAGTTGGGATTTAACCTCTGCTTCCGTGGAGCTAGATCTTGCCTTTGCTCCGTCAAACGGTCCTTTGCATATCAATATCTGTTTTTCAGAGCCCCTTTTAACTGGTGAAATAGGTTCCTTGGAATGGACTCGTCATTCACGAAACACATTGAGCGCCTCACCCGTTCGCAGAGAAGAAATTGAAAATTTACGGCAGTTTTTTCATCAAGTCAGTCGACCGATGGCCATTGTTAATTCCGTGCCACAACCCTTTAGGGAGAGACTTATAGAGGAGCTCTGTCGGCTGCGGATTCCTACTTATTTAGAAGGAGCTGCGGGTTTGTCGGGAGAAAGCCGAATGGAGCCCTACATTTTAAAAGGTGAAGAAGACGATTTGCGTAAGTGGGCCTCACAAAATGAAATCGACGGAGTTCTTCGTTTTGGAGGTGTACCAACCCTTAGATTCTGGAGAGATCTAGAGACGAAATGGAGGGATCTCCCGGTACTTTCCGTGTCGCAAATGCCTTTTACCGGTTTGAGTCGAATCAAAGATCCGGCTCTTTCCTTTCATGCATATTTTGAGTGTCGTCAGAGTTTAGGAGATGGCTGGGAGCGCAACTGGTGGCCTAGTGGCCTCGTGATGCCGAGCCTTGAAACAGTCGAGCAGTGGCAAGAACTGTCGCAAAGGTTTCCTAAATCGGAATGGTCCGGTGTTTTCGAATTGCAAAAACGAATTTTACCTGATGAGGTTGTGTTTGTCGGTAACAGTCTTCCTATTCGTCATTGGGACTTTGTCAGTTCGTTGAATTATAAAAAATTGCCAAGTGTTTATGTCAATCGAGGCACAAATGGCATCGATGGCCTGATTTCCTCGATGTTTGGTGTGGCTGATGAAAACAGACGAACATGGGGCCTTATCGGTGACCTTTCTGCACTGTATGATTTGTCGGCTTTGTCTTTGAAGCAGTGGTTTCCAGAGGGAGATGTTAAGTTGGTGGTTATCAATAACGGTGGTGGTAAAATCTTTAGCCGACTGTTTTCTGATCCCGCATTTGAAAATAGACACACTTTACGATTTAAGGGTGTTGCTGAAATGTTCAATTGGAAATACAGCTTGATTGAGGACTTTTCTCAGTGGCAAGATTCAAAAGGTTGTGAACTCATTGAGTGGATTCCTTCGGAAGTGGAGACTCATGACTTTATGAGTTGTTGGAGTAAAAAGTGACTTTGGTGTTAGCTCTTCATGGATTTCTGGGGCAAGGATCTGATTTTGGCTTTGTAGAGACGCAACTCTTTCGACAATTTTCAAAAGCTGAGGTCAATTTTTGGGCGCCAGATCTTTTTTCGATCAATGGGCTTTGGGGACCAGATAAACCAATGCAGGAGTGGGCTCAACACTTAAATTCTTTTGTAGAGAAAGAATTTGGAGAATCAAAAAAAGTGGTCGTTGGTTACTCTATGGGGGGACGGCTGGCGATGGAACTTTTGCGGGACCGTCCCAACCTCTGGAGTGGCTCGTTAATGATTTCAAGCAATATTCTTCCTATTAGAGAGGAAGAGCGCTCGGCCAGACAGTTTTGGGACTCCCGGTGGGCAGAACGGTTTCGACGGGAGATATGGCACGATGTTCTTTCTGAATGGAATCGCTTGCCTATTTTTCTTCCAGGCCCAGTAGAAGCTGTGACAAGAGATGAAGAGGATTTTGATCGAGAGGGCCTTGCACACGCTTTGTTGCAATGGTCACCCATTCATCAGAGAGATATCGACAAAGCCACCTTGGATGGATGGCAAAATGCTCATTTTGTAGTGGGATTAAAAGACTCTAAATACATCGCTATTCAAGAGAGAGTGGCGGAATTGAACTCCTCTTTACATCTTCACCAGATATCTGGTGGCCATCGATTGCTTCAGGAGAATAGAGAATGGCTTGCACAAAAGATGTGTGAATTGATTCGTTCTACTAGCCAAGAAGTATAAATTTTTTTGGACTGAATGTCTCTGAGAACTCGCTTAGAATCTACAATTTAAAGGTCAATCACTTTTTCCGTATTCAGTGTCTAACGGATTTTGTCAGGTTCTTTTGAATTGCTCGTAAATTCAGTTTGAGAGCTCATTGAATGTGAAATTGTAAAAAGATTTCATGAATAGGCATTGGAAATTACAGGGTTTTATGGAGATTTGTAGAAAACGCTACCTGGCTGCAGGTTTGCAAGGCTATCAATAGACATCGAAAAAAATCTTATACCAATTCCATTAAATAATTATGGATTTTTTGTGAGACTATTTTTTCGAAGGTTGTGCTTTAGCGATTGAGAGCCACCACAGGCGTGCCCAGAGGCACGTTGAGGATGGGTCGATTGAGCAAAAGTGCAAGATTCAAAAAATTAGTCACAAAAAAACGCAATTATTTAATGGAATTGGTATAAGGACAAAAAAAACCCAGGGGTTTCCCCCT
>JAGRAG010000072.1 GCA_020435025.1 Bdellovibrionales bacterium
TGGCAGATGTATTAGTGGTAACAAGCAAAGTAAAGAAGTTCATAAAAGACAATGGTGGCTGTAATACATCTGCAGAAACCGTTGAAGTCCTTTCAAAAGCTGTTGAGGAGCTTTGTCGTCGTGGCTTTGATAGCGCGAAAGCTGATGGACGTAAAACTGTTATGGCTCGTGATATCGTAATCGACCACCTGTAGTTGTCAATTTACTGTGGAAAACAAAAAGGCGAAGTTTAGCTTCGCCTTTTTGTGTTTTAAATCCTCTTTTCCAATTTTAGATCTACTTGGATCCTTTAACTAAGTTTTCAAACCCATCCCAGTTTAATACGGGTATTCCCAATTCATTGGCCTTCTTTAGTTTTGAGCCGGCAGCCTCTCCTGCCAGTACATAGTTGGTTTTTTTGCTTACAGATGACGGACAAGTGCCTCCTAAGCGTTTTATTTTAGTTTTTATCTCATCACGACTTTGTTCAAAGGTTCCTGTAACCACAATAGCAACACCTTTAAGTGGAAGCTCGTCGGGATTCGATGTAGGTCTTTCATATACCGGGTGGACTCCAACTGTGATTAAACGTCGGACTTCGTTGACAAAAGAAGCGTTTTTCAACTGATGCAATACAGACTGTGAAACTTTTGGGCCAATATCGTCGATTTGTAAAAGTGCTTCTTCCGTAGCTACTAGAAATTCATCTACAGAAGAAAAGTGTTGCGCCAAGCTGGAAGCTGTTTGTTCACCAACAAAACGAATGCCAAGAGCGAATAAAAATCGAGAAAAATCAGGAGTACGACTACGGTCAATGCTCTCTATAATGTTACTTGCTGACTTTTCGGCCATTCGATCAAGCTTTAGAAGTTGTTCTTTTTTAAGGACGTAAAGATCGGAAAAAGTACTCACGAGGCCTTCGCGAATCAATTGCTCTACAATTTTTTCACCTACCTTATCAATATTCATGGCCCGGCGAGAAACAAAGTGTTTAACGGACTCTCTAAATATGGCTGGGCAGAGTTGGTTGGTACACCTCAAAACGACTTCGCCTTCGTTTTTTTCGACAGGCCCCCCACATTCGGGACAGATTGTAGGAAGCAAGTAAGGGCTGGAGCCATCAGGTCGTTTTTCTTTAACAACCGAAACCACTTCAGGAATAACGTCACCGGCGCGTTGAATGACAACGGTATCTCCAATGCGAACGTCTTTTCGTTGAATTTCTTCTTGATTGTGAAGAGTGGCATTAGAAACTATGACTCCTCCAACATTTGTAGGCTCTAAAATCGCTACGGGAGTGAGAGCTCCGGTTCGGCCGACTTGAACCACAATGTCTTTAACCATTGATAAAGATTGTTCAGGTTGAAACTTGGCGGCGTTGGCCCATCGAGGGCTCCTGGAAATAAAGCCTAAACGGTCTTGATAGTCGAGGCGGTTGACCTTCATAACGATTCCATCGATATCAAAAGGCAATTGATGACGAATTTTATTTATAAAATGATAGTACTGAATGACTTCATCACTGCTTTGACAACAAAAAGCTAGCTTCAAGTCAGACAGTTTTGTTGCTTTCTGAGATAAAAGTTTCTCAGTCTCTGTGATAAACTCATTTATCGATTGTACGGAGTTATTTTGGCCGATACCTGGAAGTCCAGCCTTGAGTATATAATCTGAGAACTCTGATTGAGAACGAAATTCAATGCCATCCAATACGCCGGGAGCATAGGCAAAGAATTTCAAGTTTCTTTTGGCGGTTATTCTTGGATCGAGTTGGCGAATGGAGCCAGCGGCAGCATTTCTCGGATTAGCAAAAACCGACAAGCCATTTTCATCTTGGAAGGCATTGAGGTTTTTAAAATCTTCTTTAAGCATGATGACTTCCCCACGAATCTCTAAAAGCTTGGGAGCCTTTTGTAGTTTAAGGGGAATGCTTTTAATCGTTTTAACATTACTAATAACATTTTCACCAACTTGACCGTTACCACGAGTTATAGCGTTTTCAAGGGAGCCATTTTCGTAAATGAGCTCCATGGCCAGTCCGTCGAACTTGGGTTCGCAAAAAAACTCAATGGCCTCTTTTGTTTTAAGAAACTGACGAACACGTTCGGAGAAATCGGAAATGTCTTCTTCATCATAACTATTCTGAAGAGAGAGCATGGGAGTTCTGTGTTCTATTTTTTCAAAACTATCTAACGGAGCGCCACCGACTCTTTGTGTGGGAGAGTTGGAAGACACCCAATTGGGGTACTGCTTTTCTAATTGCAAGAGTTGGGTAAAGAGTTTGTCATACTCATAGTCACTGATCTCAGGCTGATCCAGAACATGGTATAAGTAGTCATGGCGCGCAATTTCTGTGCGTAATTCCTCTATTTTTTCCTTTTCCATTTTTTCTTCTTTCTCCATTGAAGGAAAGATAGCTAAAGCGGTAAAAACGTTCAATCAATTTTTGTAACATGGATTGAATCGTGTCTTTGGTGAATTCGAAATAATTCGTTGCTTATCTATTTTGGCGAGATTTAAAATAAACTGATTAGTTCTCAGGAGGTCTCTATGAGAGTCGCAGCCATTGATCTTGGCTCCAATTCTTTTTTGCAGCTTATTGCTGATGTTGAAGAGGGAAAAATTATTCAGGTCATATCAGATGAAGTAGAGATCACCCGGCTGGCTCAGGACGTGAACCAAAACAAAAAGTTACATCCCGAGGCTCTTCAGAGAGCCGAAAAATGTTTTCAAGTTTTTCATAGTGTGGCTCAAAAATTTCATGTTGATAAATCGATCGCTGTTGCAACGAGTGCCGCTCGAGATTCGTCCAACTCCGAAGAACTCATTGAATTGGGAAAAAAATATGGAATTAAAATTTATGTTATTGATGGTCCTACGGAAGCTCAACTCAGTTTTTCTGGAGCAACATATGATGAACCATACAAAAAAGAAATGATGATCGTTGATGTTGGTGGCGGTTCAACTGAGTTTTTATCTAAATCCCAGCAGGATTCTGTAAGTGCAGTGAGCATTGATGTGGGCTGCGTTCGTCTTTATGAATTGTTTTGGAAAGAAGACCCCATATCTAGTTCGCACCTTATTGAGATGAAACATTATATTCGCAAAAGCTTGCAAAGTTATTTTCCATCGCCCGAATCGGTGTTCAAGATGCTCGCGGTTGCAGGAACGCCGACCACTTTAGCCTGTTTAGAAATTGGAGAAGAGTTTAATGAACAAAAGATTGAAGGCATGGAAATAACCAAAATGGAAATTGAACTTTGGGAGCAGAAATTGTGTCAGCACGATGTGTTGGCAAGAAAAAGCTTGCCAGGGATGCCTGCCAAACGAGCAGACGTTATTGGGGTGGGTGCGGTTATCCTAAACGAAGCAATGGATCATTTTTCTACAAAAAAATTAGTTGTGACTACTAAAGGAGTTCGTCATGGATTGGCGATGGAACATCTACAGTTTTAAAGGAATCATTTATTTTTTAACTGTTTTAGTGTGTGTTTCTTCCAACGCAAACACAAAAATAAATCGAGAGATGCAGGAAATTCTCGTAGGAAAGGTCTCCTTAAAGGTCCGTCTCGCAAAGACATCTAAAGAACGAGCACAGGGACTCATGGGAGTTAAGGAGTTAGGTGAAATGCAAGGAATGCTATTTGTTTTCGAAAAAGAAAGGCCACTGACTTTTTGGATGAAAAACACTTTGCTCCCGCTTTCGATAGGTTTTTTTGATGGCAAAGGAGTGTTGTTTGAAATTCAAGATATGGACCCACCAAAATCAGTTATTTCTTTAAAGCTCAAATCGTATAAGAGCAAAAAACCAGCTAAGTATGCATTAGAAGTCAATCAAGGGTGGTTTGCGCGCAACAAGGTCACACTTGGACAAAAGCTCTCCGCGACAAAAGGTCAGGTGCCTGGACTTAGGTAGGTTTCCTTTTAAAAATGGCCGTAAAGTTTGTGACTTAGGGCTGGAGCATCCGAGAAAGTTGTTTTACTGCGCACACGGTGTATGTTCTAATTTGATCTGGAGTCGTCATTGATTTCAGTAAGATAGGAAAATGAATATGTATAAGAAAATTTTGATATTGCTACTTTCATTTGGACTAATAATGACCCATCTTGGTTGCTCGTCATCGAGCGATGTAGATAGCGACAATCCCGAAGCCGCAGCGGTTTCTGAAGGAGAAGAAGGTGGAGAGTTTTCGGAGGAGGAAGAAGCCTCTGAGGCTGCCGGAGAGGAAGATGAATACCTTGCCGAAGAAGAAGAGCCGCTTGGGGACGACCTCGGAGATGGAAGCTTGGATCCTGAAGAGGAGTTAACTGATGAAGGTCAGTCTTTAGCTGAAGAGGGGGGTTCGGAAGATGCGTTATCCGACGAACCCATGGATGAAATGGCGGCGACGGAAGAAGCCGCACCCTTGGAAGAGCCTCAAGATCCTATGATGGATACTCCCCAAGATCAGGCAACTTTAGATTCTGGAGGTGAAACAGGATTTGCAGAAGAACCGATGGGAGAGCCGATGGCGGAACCCGTGGGAGAACCTGTTGCGGAAGCCGTAAGTGAAGAGGGGGGAGTGGACCCAGGAATGGCGATGGAGGACACCTCTTCTATGGAGATGGCGGACAGTGGAGAAATGTCTGCGCCTATGGAGAAAACATGGGTGCCAGTTAAAAAAATGGCAGATGCGCCGTTTAATAAAAATGGTGTTCTTGTCAATGCCATATATATTGCTCGCTCTGGAGACACCGCCGAGTCTATTAGTCAAAAATTATTCGGAAGAGAAGACGTTGAAGCCATCTATAAAGTAAACACAACTTTAAGAAGAGGTATTAAAGTAGGAGACAAAGTTTACTACAATTCTCCAAATCGCCCCAATGACAACTCTAAATTACTGACATTTTATGAAGATCAGGGGCTTGCTCCAGAAGTTTATGTGGCTAAATCAGGTGACAACATTCGATCTATCGCCAAGCAAATGTTAGGTTCTGATAGAAGTTGGATGGAGTTTTATGCAACCAATCCCGAAGTAGACACAAAAGGCGAGCTGTCAGAGGGGACGCAAATTCGATACTGGGCGAGCACGGAAGTGGCTCAATCCGCTCCTTCGATGTCAGATCCAGGAATGGATGCGCCTCCTCCGCCGATGGATATGGCACAAAACGATCTTCCGCCTCCCCCGGATATGGGCGGCAATGACCTTCCTCCGCCTCCACCGTCGGATATGGATTCAAATGATCTACCGCCGCCTCCACCATCGGATATGGCACAAAATGATCTTCCTCCGCCACCTCCAGCGCCTGACATGGGTGGAGAAGATATGCCTCCCCCTCCCCCACCAACTATGGGTTCTGTGGATGAAGGAATAGCACCGCCGCCACCGCCACCGGCAATGGGTAATAAGAAACCAAATAAAGAAGTGGCTTCAGCAGATAACCAAGATCAAACGATGATGATGGGAATAGGTGGTATATTAGCATTGGCAGCCGTGTTACTTTTCATCTTTATCAAAAAGAAAAAAGGTCGCCAAGAAATCGATTTTAATACCGCGACTCAAACGCAAATTGATTAACTACTAAAAGGTCTAGTTAAATGAGTACAGGCCCTATAAAAAAAGCACTCTTTGCGAGTGCTTTTTTTATTTGAATCAATGTTCTGTTATTTTTTATGCGACCTGTCCGAATATATCGTCTAAAACAAGCCTTCGACCTTCTCTGCTTGATTCTACGAAGTACATTAAGTCATCGACAATTTGTATGTCTCTATTGTTGAAGGGTTGGAACTGGACTCCACAACCCGAATCGTGCAACCAAATGACTTTTGCATTCACTTTCCGGTCACGACCACCAACGGTTAATCGAATGGAAACCTTGTCACCAATAGTAAGGTTTTCCTTACTTCCTTCTAAAAAGGCACCTGTTAGACTTATGTTTTTTAACGTACCTTTAATTTCTTGCCGAGCGTAGCTTCGTCTAAACTGTACGTTCATTTTCAATGGTAGTCTTGGTGCGGGACTAGTTTTATTCTCACCCATAAAATCCTCCATCAGCCAAAAAACTTATCGGCAAGGTATTGAATTTATAAAGAAATTCTCATAAAAAAATCCAAAAATGTCTTTTAATTAGACAGAAAATCGTAAACTTGCTCGATCTGTCTTATTTTGAAACAAGGATGAAAAAATAGGGCCCGGAATGTTGTTCTTTTAAGGAAGCCTGGGTACGATTATGAAGATACACAAATACAACGCAATACGTTATCCGCAAAATATTGACGTTTTGCATTTTAAACAATAAGAAGAACTAACCAAAGCATTCCCACAAAAATTGACTATCTAGTGGAATCCACACGTAAGAAGTGTGTCTGATATAGGAAATAGATTTTATTTAGTGCCAGGAACCATTCCGAAACAATAAGGATAAAAAATGGAAGAAAATACTGAATCGACCAGTACAAATGCGGAATCAGTTGAACAAGGAAAAAGTAAAACAGAGTCGGCTGGCGAGAATGCACCAAAAGCTCAAGCATCTGAAAGCCCTTCAGAAGCTCGAAGCGAATCCCATGAAAGAAGATCGGATGAAAGAAAAGACAACAGAGATAAAAGAGGTAAGTCAGGATATAAGGGAAAAGGCTCTAGAAACCAAGGCGGAGGTAACGGAAGTAATCGAGGCCCGAATCGTGGGAATAACCGGAACTCTCGAGGCGGCTCCCGATCAAAAATAGCCAATGGAAATGTTGCGCCCCACGATATGGCGGGAGATGAACCTATTGATACCACTCCGGTTGAAGTCGATTTAAGTGATATTAGTTTAACCGATGACGAGAAAAAGATGTTGAGCTCAAAAGAGTTAAAAACGGCTAACATCAAAAAAGTAACAGCTCTTGCAGAAAAGCTAAAAATCGAAAATGCGGCTGGTATGCGTAGAGCAGATATGGTGTTTGAAGTCTTAAAGCGCGGAGCTCAGCTGGGCGATATTTTTGGAGATGGCGTTTTGGAAATTCTTCCCGATGGATATGGGTTTCTACGGTCTCCGGACTATAACTATCTACCGGGTCCAGATGACATTTATGTAAGCCCATCACAAATACGTCGGTTTGGGCTGCGGACGGGAGATACGGTTACAGGTACTGTTCGTCCACCTAAAGACAACGAGCGATACTTTGCATTATTAAAAGTCGACTCTCTTAATCATGAAGCTCCTGAAAAATCGAAACACAAAATTTTGTTTGATAACTTAACACCGCTTTATCCCCAAGAAAGATTAAAGTTGGAACACAATCCTGCGGAAATGACTACTCGAATTGTAGACATGATGGTTCCGCTTGGAAAGGGGCAGAGGGCTTTGATTGTTGCTCCTCCGAGAACGGGAAAAACAGTGTTGATGCAAGATATAGCGAATGCGATTACAACCAACCATCCCGAAGTCAAACTTATCGTACTTCTTATCGATGAGCGGCCGGAAGAGGTAACTGATATGGCCAGAAATGTGAAAGGCGAGGTCGTAAGTTCCACTTTCGACGAGCCTCCTTCTCGTCACGTTCAAGTTGCGGAGATGGTGATAGCAAAAGCCAAGCGACTTGTTGAGCACAAACATGATGTTGTGATTTTATTAGATTCGATCACTCGTTTGGCACGAGCGTACAACACCGTTGTTCCTCCTTCTGGAAAGATTTTATCAGGTGGTGTGGACTCCAATGCACTTCATAAGCCCAAAAGATTTTTTGGTGCGGCTCGAAATATTGAAGAGGGAGGAAGCCTAACAATTATCGCAACGGCCTTGATTGATACGGGCTCTCGAATGGATGAGGTTATTTTCGAAGAGTTTAAAGGGACGGGTAACTCGGAAATTAACTTAGATAGAAAGCTTATGGAGCGTCGAATTTTCCCTTGTATGGACATTAATAAGTC
>JAGRAG010000073.1:0-287 GCA_020435025.1 Bdellovibrionales bacterium
CGAAGCCCTTGCAGAGACTCTTATTAAACGAAAAATGGGAGACCGTCTTATCATCTTTAGTCGAATTCCCTTAAACATGGAAATCATTCGCAGCAAGGCCCCACTTTGGTTTTACGGAGAGCCCACAACTCATTTAGCAAAATTCAATGTCTTGGCCACTCTTATGATTGAAACAGTCGCCACAATCAAAGGAGACGTGCTTTTTGTTCCGATGCTAGAAGGTACACAGGTTCGCGCCCGCCGACGGTTGATTGCTGAATTTTTACGAAGAAAACGGAAAATTATTT
>JAGRAG010000073.1:424-4708 GCA_020435025.1 Bdellovibrionales bacterium
TCCCGGAAATTGAACCGGGAACCTTAGCCACTTGCGATCTGTCTTTTTTCCCTTTAGCATAAAGATATGAACTACGCACACGCAGCACCAACAGAAACCGTCGCCAAACAAGTCGCCGTAACTCCATGGGAAGCCATCGCCCATGCCAGCTTTACGGTTCAACTCACATTAGGACTTTTAGTTGTGATGTCTATTGTCTCTTGGGCCATCATGGCCACTAAGAGAAAGCAATTTAATTCTTTGTCCGCTGCCAACGCTTCTTTTTTAGATCTGTTTTGGAGAGCTACATCTTTGGACGATATTTTTAACGCCTTAGAAGATCACGGTGAAAGCAGTCTGGCTCGGGTTTTCAAATCTGGCTACTTAGAACTTAGAAAAATGGCGGACTCTGGCTTGGCAACCATGGCGTCTGCTGAAGGTTCAGGAAGTCCTTTGCTTTCAGGGATCGACAACTTAGAACGGGCGATCAACAAGTCCATTGAAGAAGAACTCTCTTTGTTAGAGTCGCGACTGAGTTTTTTGGCAACAACGGGAAGCACAGGACCTTTTATAGGACTTTTTGGAACTGTTTGGGGAATTATGGGTGCCTTTCAAAAAATAGGAGCGACTGGTATGGCTAATCTTGCTGTTGTGGCTCCAGGAATTGCCGAGGCCCTGATTGCAACAGCCATTGGTTTAGCGACGGCAATTCCTGCCAGTGTGGGGTACAATCACTTTATTGCCCAAATTCGCAAACAAGAAATTGCTCTGAATAGTTTTGCTTCCGATTTTATTAATATTGCGAAACGAAATTTTTTTAAAGATCGATAAAGTCTGTTAATTATATTTTAGGCGTCTCGCCTTTTATCCGTCACGCCTTGATTGCAACAGAGGCTCTTTGTAAGGGAGTTAGAATTGGGAATGTCAATGAAAGGATCTGGAGGTCGAACCAGCTTAAGTGAAATCAATGTCACACCTCTAGTGGATGTGATGTTGGTCCTTCTTGTTATTTTTATGGTAACAGCCCCCTTAATGCAGCAGGGACTCGAGGTGGAGCTCCCTGAAACCGCTAATTCTGGAGTGACCACTAAGGAAGAGCCTTTTCTTATTGTCATTAATAAAAATAAAAAAATCTTCGCCGACAAATCTGAGCTGCAGTTAAGTACCATGAAAGAAAAACTTAAAGCCATTTTTGCGAACCGAAAAAACAAACAGGTGTATATCAAGGCAGACCAAGCGGTGAACTACGGAACCGTGGCACAAGTTATGGGCGAAGTTCGAGCTGCCGGCATTTTTAGTATTGGATTAATCACTTTACCCAAAGCAGGTCAGTGAGTTACATAGATTCAACACCCTATAAAAGAGACCTATTCCCACAGTTCGTGGCTGCTTCCGTGGCTCTCCATTTGGCATTCGTTGTCTTTACAGTAGTAAAGATCAATCTTTTTCCGAGCGAAGATCTGATCATTCAAGATGCCATCAAAGTAGATCTCGTTGGACTTCCTGAAAAGGAGGAACCTAAACCCATAGAGAAAGCTGAGATTCCAACACCTCAACCCAAGCCAATAGCGCCCCCAAAAAAGACGCCTCCTCCGAAGGTCAATCCAATTGCAAATAAGAAAAAAGATACTAAGACTGCTCAACAAAAAGCCCTTCAAGAATTGATGAGACAAAAAGCAATAGAAGATATTGAAAAAGACCTCAAAGAAAAAGAAAAAGAAGTCGTCGAACAAGAAGTTGTGCAAAAACCAGTAAAGGGAAATATCGTGTCTGATGGTTCTGAACTAGAGGGATTAGATCAGATTCAGTATCAACGCTACTACAAAACAATTTCAAATATCGTTAAAAAAAATTGGAATCTTCCACAATGGTTAGCTTCTTCCAAACTAACCGCTCAAGCAGCGATACGGCTAGACGAAAGAGGTTATGTTGTATCGGCTCAAATTTACCAGAGTTCGGGCAATTCCGTCTTTGACGACACCGTTTTAGGTGCCATCAAATCCTCCTCTCCATTTCCAGCTCCCGAGCCCAGAATGATTCGCGTTATAACGAACATCACAATGATTTTGAGCTTTCCGTAACACCTCAATCAAGTCGAGTTCTCGCTTCTCTTTTCGCGCACTTTCTTTGTTGGCAAATAGATTTTCGATATCTCCTCGCCATCTAACTAGACAGCTCCTGCTTTGTTGCCGTCCGCCTGTGGCGGATCGCATCCGCTCGGCAAACTAGTCAGATGGCGAAGAGATATCGAAAATCTATTTGCCAACAAAGAAAGTGCGCGAAAAGAGAAGCGAGAACTCGACTTGATTGAGGTGACAACGAACAGTAGAATTAAAGGGCTTGTCAAAAACTCTGGGAGGATGCTTTGTTTTTTAAAATTAAATTTTATGTAACACTTGTTTTTTGGGCCCTTCTCCTTATTCCATCGACCACACATGCAGAAGACAAAGTTTTTCTAAAGGTCGGAGAAGCCAATGTGAAAAAGAGCCTACTCGCTCTTACGCCTCTTCAATATTACGGTAGCGACAAAGATTCTAAAAACATTCAAGCCGGACAAACTTTCTATCAGGTCACTTATAATGACTTAGATGTCACCGGTTTATTTAAGTTCATACTTCCTTCTGCTTATCTAGAAGATGTCAATAAAGTCGGAATTCGACCAGCTCCAGGAACTCCTGGCGGGTTTAATTTTTCTAGCTGGAAAACCATTGGTACGGAATTTCTCATCCGAGGAGGCTACAAAGTTCTTTCTGGCAACGTCGAACTAGAGATTTATCTTTACTATGTTCCGCAGGGGAAACTGGTTTTCGGCAAAACCTATAAAGGTCCTTTAAATGCTCTTCGAAAAATAGCCCATACTTTTTCGGCCGATGTCACGCTGAATTTAACCGGCGTGAAAGGAATGTTTAACTCCAAAGTGACTGTTGCTAGAGCCAAGAAAACCAAAAATAAAAAAGGAATGTGGACTCCAGGAAACAAAGAAATTTATATAATGGACTGGGACGGAGCCAACACCCAAAAGATCAGTAGCCACCAAGGAATTGCGACTTCTCCTGCTTGGTCTCCTGATGGTAAGAAGGTCGCCTACACCGCCTATGCCTATCATCCCAAATCAAAAACAAGAAATGCGGATCTTTTTATCTACGAAATTGAATCCGGCAAACGATGGCTGGTTTCTTACCGAAAGGGCATCAACTCCGGAGCTAACTTCTTACCCAGTGGTAGTGAAATTTTATTAACTTTGTCTCAAAAAGGAAGCCCCGATATTTTTCGAATGAGTGTTGATGGCCGGACCATAAGACGACTGACTCGTGGTCCAAATAGAGCAATGAATGTCGAACCTGCCGTTTCTCCAGATGGCAATACCATCGCTTTTTCCTCCGATCGCAGCGGTCGTCCCATGTTGTATACGATGACGGCCGGCGGAACCAATGTAAAACGACTGACTCATGCCGGTCGCTACAACTCAACCCCTACTTGGTCTTCCGATGGAAAAAAGATCGCTTTTGCAAGCTTCACAGATGGCCACTTTGATCTGTTTATTATTGATAAAGATGGACAAAATCTTAAACGACTAACAAAGTCATTTAAGAAAAATGGTAAAAGAGCCAACAACGAAGAACCTACATTTTCACCTGATGGCCGCCATATCTTATTTGTGAGTGACCGAACCGGAGATCGCCAGCTCTATGTGATCAATCCCGATGGAACGAACGAACGAAGAATTACGCACGACAGCTATGACTACTTTAAACCCAAATGGTCCAACTATATCGACTAGTTGGACCCATTACTGCCCACCCTCTCAGCGCCTTCAATATCGCCCTTTCGCTGCAAATCCATTCAGAAAGACATTTGTAAGTCTTAAATGTCCCCTTAAAAGGCTCAGACAAGGCGATCGGCAGCGCCGCTCACTTTGTGAGCATCGCACCGACCGAACTCGCTTTTAAGGGGACATTTAAGACTTAAAAATGTCTTTCCGAATGGATTTGCAGCGAAAGGGCGATATTGAAAAGCGTCGAAAACCCCGTTTTTTAAGATTTTAGGAATCCCTTGACCTTAAGGGGAATTCGAGAAAACATTTTTGATCGTAATTGCAAAAATGAAGGAGTCCTTAATGAAAGGCCGTCGACAGTTAATTCGTGGAATCGTTCTTATTTATACACTGGCATTTGTCCTGTTCACTCTGCCCTCAGAAGCTCAAAGCAAAAAAGATGTAAAGCCCAAAGGGCCTTTTCAAATCTTGGACTTTAAAGGAATCAAAGAGGTGAATGCTATTTTTGATATTGAATACGATGGCAAACC
>JAGRAG010000074.1 GCA_020435025.1 Bdellovibrionales bacterium
TACATTTTGAATCCCACTCAACATAAGCAAGGTGCTTTCCATCTGGTGAGAATTGGGGATAAAGCTGTGCAAGAGGGGAAGTGTGAAAAGGGAAAAACTTCTTTTCTCTCTTTCCCATACGGAAAATTTGTGGATGTCCGGCCCTCTCAGAAGAGAAGTATTTTGCACCAGTCAGTGGATGAATCGTGAGATGTCCGTCAAACTTGCGAGATTGAGTCAATCGTTCAATATGACTTCCATTTATTTGACTACGATAGATTTCGGTGACTGGAAACGAAGGCAGATGATCTTCTTCGGACGGAGTTTTTTCAGATTTGGCAGAAGGGGGCAGCATCTTTTTTAAGGCATTTTTAATATAAGTAGAGTCTTCTTTTATTTCGTCGGTGGTGCTTGAATAGTACATAAGAGATTGTAAGGGGTCTAAGACAATGTCATAGTTGTCACCATCATGAAAAGTGATTCTCTTGTTCAACCGAGAACCAAGTTCCATTCGATAAATTTGCCGATGACTGTGCCGTCGGTGATTGTAGCTGATGTAATATAGAAACTGGCTGTCAATAGATAGGGTTGGTTTTTCATTCTCACCAATGAACGTCAGCTGCTGTGGGGACGCAAAGGGATTGTCCGGAAGAGATTTAGAAACGGCTTTCTTGTCGGAAATATTTTTTTTGGTTGTTTGGCAAGAGCTGAAAAGAACAATGGGAATAAAGAGAAGTAAGCTAGATGTCCATTGATAAATTAAACGCACTTTTAGTAAATTCCTTTAGTTTTGATTTGTTGAATGGCTTTTTGCACCATCGAAGAAGGTGACCAAAGAGATACTTTGTCCGACCTTACCCATTCTATATCGGAATCCCATTTCGTCGGGCTAAGTGTTTTTTGAGAAACCACGGTCACAAAAATTTTATGATGAGTGATGGCGTGACGAAAGTCGAAGCTTTTAGGTGGTTTTTGCAGGCGTTTGACCTTTCCAGGTAAAAACCACTGTCCCTTTAAGAAAGGAGCGTAATTGTTCTTGCAAAGAGCAATATTGGAATTTTTGGTCACGATGATCGGACTCCAGAGCCAAATCTCACTTTGCCTTTTGGGTTTTACAAGGGGTAATTTATCTTGAAAGCTGTGTTTGTAACTCTGACAGCTCTTTATCCAGGGACAGTGAAGACATTTGGGAGACGTGGGCGTACAAATCGTCGCACCGAGCTCCATCATGGCTTGATTGATCTGTTCCGGCGGAAAACCCTGGACCACATTATCAGCTAAGGTTTGCAGAAGTTTTCTCGAGTCACTTTTCCACCAAGGCACAGCTAAGTTAAAAAAGCGAGTCAGAACCCTGATCACGTTTCCATCTAAAACCCCCACATCTTGGCCAAAAGCTATGGAGGCAATAGAGCGAGATGTGTAAGGGCCGATACCAGGGTACGAAAGAAGCTCCTCATATGTTGATGGAAGGCCTCCATTTTTATCAAACAGCTGGGCCGACTTTAAGACATTCCGGGCTCGGCTGTAGTATCCTAGTCCTGCCCACGCGGAAACCACATCTTCTTCTGAAGCGGAAGCGAGGGCTTTGAGGTGGGGAAATTTCTTTAGAAACCGTTCAAAATAAGGAACGACAGCTGTTGTCGTGGTCTGTTGTAGCATAATTTCAGAGATCCATACTTTGTAAGGATCTCGACTTTCTCTCCAAGGAAGGGGGCGATGGTTTTCCAAGTACCATTTTTGGAGTTGCTTCCGATGTGTTTTTAAAAAATGTGGCTGATTATTCATTTGTTCTAAAGTCTCCCAAAATGGTACTGACTCACTCCCTGCAAGTTCTGTCTTCTCCCTACCACGAGGATATTCAGAGTAGCAGAAATGGGGCGTTGTCCTGCGTTTTTTTATTAGAATTCTTCTTTTGCCTTTCAAAACTCAGTGCTATTCTGTCGGCGTGAAGGAGAGTTCGAGTATGATAAAAAGGGGAGTCATTTCCATTCTTTGTGGGATCGGAGTGATGGTCGTTGTCTTCCACTCAAGAGCCGCCGTGCGAAACTCTATCCGGTGTGATCAAAGAGAGCTATCGGAAAAAAGTTGTCTTTTAAAAAAGGAAGATCATACACTTCGTCTTAAAGACAACAAAGTGATTGTTAATAATAAGGTTTGGCGGAATATTGTCACGCTTCCCTTTCAGGGAGAATCTGTTTTTTGGAATCAAGTGCAACTGCAGTCTTTGGGGAATCGACTTTTTTTAAGTTTGATGGTGTGGGACAACCCGGTTGGTGAGGCCTCTATTCAAACTCTTTATTGGCTTGTGTATGAGATCAAGTCCGGCAATGCTCATATGAAATTGAAACAAGAAATTCAAAAACGTCGGTTTGACAAGAAAACCCACAAAAAACTAAGGGACAAGGCGATTGCTCACCAGATGGATTTAAATAAAAAAACAGGCAAAATTATTTGGCAGGTTGGAAAAGACATTGGTGAGTTTTAATTGACATGTTTTGTAGTGCTAAAGAATCTTCCCAACAGTCATTAGTCTTAAAACGAAATCTCAGAAGAGATGTTTTACGGGGGGATCCTTGGCTTTATAAGGACTCTCTTGTCACTCCTAAAGGTATTCGGAAGTCTTCTTTGTTGAAGATGTACGATTCAAAAAAAGAGTTTGTCGCATGGGTCATTTTTGATCCTGATTCCGATATCGCCGCTCGTGTGTTAAGTACGGACAAAAAAAAGCCAACAGGAGAGCTGATCCAAGACCGATTGGAGCAAGCCCTTGCCTTGCGGACGTCTCTGATGGATCGATCCCATACTAACGGATTTCGCTTGCTCAATGGAGAAGGAGATCGTTTGCCCGGTTTGGTGTGTGATATTTATGATCATGTTGCGGTTCTACAATGTGATGGCCCTGGAATGGAAGAGTTTTGGAATCTTTCGGAAGTGGCTCAATGGATCGTCACGAAAGCAGGGGTGTCGTCTGTTGTTTATAAAAGTCGTCGGAACGATGTCGATAGTGTCGTGGAAATGGCTGGTGACTCGGTCTCCAATGAGATTGAGTTCTTAGAAAATGACCTAAAGTTTCCCATCAATTTGCAAAAGGGACAGAAAACAGGCTTTTTTTTAGATCAAAGAGACAATCGAGACTATGTTCGTCAGCTGGCCAGAGAGAAATCCGTTTTGAATTTATTTAGTTATACAGGTGGGTTTTCGATTTATGCCGGAGCGGGAGGAGCCTCGAAAGTTTGCAGTGTTGATATTTCTAAAGGAGCCCTAGAGATGGCAGAGCGGGCGTGGTCGTTAAATCAACTTCCTGAACAGAAGCATCAGATTTTGTGTGTCGATATTTACCCTTACTTAAGTGAGAATCGGGAATTGTGGGACATGGTGATTGTTGACCCGCCTTCGATGGCTCACTCTGAGAGATTAAAAGCCACTGCCACAGAGAAGTATATAGACGTCTTTGCAAAAGCATTGAAACATGTCGCAAGATGCGGAGATTTTTTTGCTAGTTCATGTTCCAGTCACATAGGTTTTTCCGATTTTGAGGAGATACTCAGGCAGGCGTTTGGTCGTGCGCGACGTACGGGTCGCGTGGTCAGGATCTCTGGCCAGGGTGGTGATCACCCATTTCCCCATGTAAATCAAAACATGCGCTATCTAAAATTCGTCCATATTCGCCTAGATCAATGATCGGATTGGCCGAAAGAAGATAGCCACCAATATTTTGCCGGGATAAAATAAGCTCATAAATACTGTCTTGAAATCTAGTATCGGTAAAGACTGTATTGAAATCATGTTTGGATGGATAAACAAAAGGAACTGGAATGGCAGGGGCCGAGCAAAAGAAAGTCATTGAATTTGGCCTGGTCACAAGGGACGAGTCAATCATTGCGCAGGTCAAAGATATTTGCGGTGAGTTTGAATACAGCTTTCAGTGCTGGTCTGATACAGAGTCTTACTTTGAATCAGAGCAAGAGTGTCGGGTGATCGTTTATTCCGACCTAAAGGCTGAGATTAAAGTGTTTGGAGCAGCGGTTGCGGAGTTTACGCAGATCGCTCAACAAATCAGTCAAGAAGCGTATATTATGGGTATCGTACCGAAGCTTCTTTCTCGAGAACAAGTTGAGTTTTTAAATAAGTCAGGGCTCAATACAATTATTCTTGCTTCGGAAGTACTTGAATCCAGTAAGCTGGGCTTTATTGCCAGTCAGGCGATTCATGCCAAATATATTCCGATAAAAGATACAGATCTAATTGCCAATCAGAAGGTGACCTTTGATCTGTATCATTTGATGCCTCTTAGAAATAAGTTTATCAAAATCGTAAGAAAAGGTGATGTTGTTTCAGATAGTAAAATCACTAAGCTTAAGTCTGTGGGTGAATTTTATATCCCTCGAGATCAGATGAAGGTTTTTACCACTTATACCAATGATGTTGATCCCTCTGATCCTGACTATCACTTTCGGCGAACCCGTGCTTATTTTTTAGAATTCAGTGTGACCTTTCTCGACATGGTTAATATTTTAACGGATCAGAGCGTGACTCTCTCTTATGAAGAGGGACGAGAGTTGATGGACAAGTGTTTGTTGATTGCTGGAGAGCTGACCCAATGCTTGACCATGATTGAGCCCAATCAAATTTGGAATGTCGTAAATAACTCGGTCATCGGAGATTTTGGCTCTATAGAAAGAGCTCCTGCAATCGCCGCTTATGTTTCTTATTTCGGGACTATGATCGGAATTGAAAATCTTGATGAGTTAATATTTGCAGCACTTGTTGCCGACATTGGTTTGGTTCACTTGCCTATGAATGTCACCAAAAAAATTCGCCAAGGTAAGATGGAGCAGTTTAATGGCGAAGAAAAAAGTCAGTATCAACAGTATCTCAAACGTTCATTGGAATCGATTGCCTCTAGAAGACTGCCTGTTGAAAAAAATATTCGAGATGTGATTTCTAATTGTCGAGAAAAAGCCGACGGCCTTGGATTTCCTTCAGGAAAGGCAGGAGAGTTTCTATCTGAGGAGTCACAACTTCTCCATTTTGGGTTTGTTTTCGATAAGGTCTCTATGTTGAAAATGGGCGAAACTCGTCGAGATAAATTCGACCTATTAAAAGATTTGATACAAAAGGAAGCACAAAAAACCAATTACTTTACGCCTGCGTTTTTAAACAAGTTCCTAAAAGGATTTCCCGATCTTTTCCCAAATGGTATTTTAGATAAAAAAGGTTGCCAGACACTTTTTCCAGTCCCTATTGCGTCATTCTTTGTGAGACCTTTTCATTGGATCCCTTAACACACTTCACGCGCAGTTCCGCAGCTGCGGTGCGGACATTTATGGCCGCTCCGCCGAGCGAGGACTGTTTGAGCATGAAGTGTGTTAAGGGATCCAATGAAAAGGTCTCACAAAGAATGACGCAATAGGGACTGGAAAAAGTGTCTGGCAACTTATTGATTTTAGTAGTCTTCAGGGTCGAAGGTGACGGAGCTCATTTCATCGGACTCGTAGAATTTCCATGCTAAGCCAATGCCGTAAGAATAGCCCCAAAGTGATCTCAAAAGAGGGCTGTCACTATTAATGGCTCCATCATAATAAGAAGCTTGCCCACCAATAAATACTAATAAATCATTGTCCCAACGATAACCAAATCCAAGGAGGGCCGACGTGCTCATGTAGCCGCCACTGGCATCGAACTCGGGGCGACTCGGCTTAGCAAATTCAAAAGGCACTTCATAAAAGTAATCCTGCAAGGCCTCTGTCGCATAGGTCATGGTTCCCGAAAGGATCAAAGTAAGATCCTTTATAAAGGTATCGGGATGTCGATAAATTAGATTGGGGGTAAAAGTAAAACCCCGATGATCAACCCTGCCAAAATCGGTAGAAACCACCCAACGAATTGGTAAATTAAGGTCCAAGGTCGCTTTGAAACTCACCCGACTCGGAAGAAGATGTAAAACCAATCTTGGACCGACCTCAAGCATCCAGTCCAAGTCCTCCATGCCTTGACGAGCCTCATTGTCTTCTGAATTCGAGGCAAAAGCACCAGATACACTAACATCTATGTCATACTGTTCACTTGAAAAAAAATCTGTTCTTAAGCGCCCTTGCCGGTCCACTTTCAGTGCATCTCCACGGTAGACAAAGTACGGAAGAACCAACGAATGAGCGATCGTTTGATCGGAGCCCGGATAATGAGGAAGCACAAACACTCCTCCCCCCATTCCCCATTCATATTTGGGAAGAGAAATCATCTTCAATTCAACAATCTCTCGTCCCACACCCACAGGGATCGGTATCTCCTCAGCCGTTGGCGGAGGGGCTTCTTGAGCCCAAGCCAATAAGTTCACTAAGCTCAATAAGATCCCTAGAATACGCACAACAATGACCCTTTTAAAACTAGATCCAGAGAGAGCGCACTCCACGCTCTTTTGCTACTAAGACAGACTCTTCATATCCCGCATCAACATGACGAAAGATTCCCATCGCGGGATCCGCAGTTAGAACTCTTTCTAACCGATCTCGAGCTTCTTTCGTTCCATCGGCGACAATCACCTGTCCTGCATGCAAGCTGTAGCCCATTCCTACACCGCCACCATGATGAAAACTGACCCAAGTCGCGCCACACGCCGTATTTGCCAAAGCATTTAAAATCGGCCAGTCCGCAACACAATCCGATCCATCTTTCATCGCCTCGGTTTCACGATTTGGAGAGGCCACGGAACCACAATCCAGATGATCTCGACCTATAACGACCGGAGCTTTTAGCTCCCCGCTGGCCACCATCTCATTAAATTTCACACCCGCTTTTGCTCTTTCACCGTATTCAAGCCAACAGATTCGAGAGGGCAGGCCTTGGAAAGCAATGCGTTTTTCCGCCATATCAAGCCAATTCAATAAAGACTTCTTCTCTGGAAAAAGCTCCCTTAGGGCGTCGTCTGTTTTTTGAATATCTTCAGGATCTCCGGAAAGAGCCACCCAGCGAAAAGGGCCACTTCCTTTACAAAATAAAGGTCGCACAAATTCAGGAACAAATCCCGGAATATCAAACGCGTTATTGACCCCCACTTCTTGAGCTACCGCGCGAATGTTATTTCCATAGTCAAATGTAATCGCTCCCCGTTTCTGCATTTCAAGCATACCGCGGACATGTTGGCCCATACTTTCTTTAGCTCGACGAATGTATTCCTCTTTATTTTCCACTCGCTCTCTTGCTGCTTCTTGCAAGCTCATCCCTGAAGGAATGTATCCCTCTAATGGATCATGAGCTGAAGTCTGATCCGTCAACAAATCCGGCTGAAAACCTCTTTCTATCAGCTGAAAAATGACCTCAGACATGTTGCCAAGAAGGGCGACGGATCGAGCTTCACCACTAGATTTGTATTTCTCCACACGAGCGACAGCATCATCTAAATTTTCCGCCAATTCATCGACATATTTTGTAGCTAGTCGCTTTTGAATTCGATCTGGGTCCACCTCAACGGCCAGAACTGTGGCACCAGCAAATACACCAGCTAGGGGTTGAGCTCCTCCCATTCCACCCAGTCCAGCGGTCAAAATGACTTTTCCCTTTAAATCTCCTCCGAAATGACGACGGCCCGCTTCGGCAAATGTTTCATAAGTCCCTTGAACGATCCCTTGTGAACCAATATAGATCCACGAACCTGCCGTCATCTGTCCATACATCATTAGGCCTTTTTTATCGAGTTCATCAAAAACATCCCAATTAGCCCACTTAGGAACAAGATTCGAATTCGCAATGAGCACGCGAGGGGCGTTTTCATGAGTCTTTAAAATACCAATCGGCTTTCCTGACTGGATCAAAAGTGTCTCGTCATTCTCTAATGTTTTCAAAGTTTCTAAGATTTTATCAAAACATTCCCAATTTCGTGCTGCTTTCCCTCGTCCACCATATACAATCAGTTCATCTGGGTTTTCAGCGACATCTCGATCTAAATTATGTTGAATCATTCGATAGGCAGCTTCTTGCAGCCAACCTTTACAGTTTAAGGTCGTGCCCATCGGAGCTTTAATATTTCGAGTCACCACTCTAACCTCCCCACGCTTTTTTCAATGGTTTGAATAATCTCTCCCGATCGAATCATAGATCGAATCTTTTTAATGTCCTGGGAATAAACTCTATCTTTTTCAGCAAAAGAAATACCCGCCTCACGAAGAACATCATAAACCGCCACCACAGCAGATGACGGTCGCTTGGGATCTAAAAACCCTAAAGCTTGTGAGGCACAGAGCAACTCCATAGCAACTATATGTTCAGCATTACGAACAATCTGCCCCAACTTTCGAGAAGCGATGGTCCCCATACTCACATGATCTTCTTTATCCGCCGACGTCGGAATACTGTCTACAGAAGCTGGATGCGCTAAAATCTTATTTTCACTAACTAGTGCTGCTGCAGCGACTTGAACAATCATCATGCCGCTATTTAATCCGCCATCAGCCGCCAAAAAGGCTGGCAAACCACTCATCGCCGGGTTGATCAGTTTTTCAATTCGACATTCAGAAATACTCGCCATGGCACTGATCGCTATCCCAGCAAAATCCAAGGCAAAGGCCACCGGCTCTCCATGAAAATTTCCACATGATAAAACTTTGTTATCAGCAGCAAACACGAGTGGATTGTCTGTACTGGAATTGGCTTCAATTTCTAAAGTTTCAATTGTTCTCCGAATGGCATCTTTTGCTGCGCCATGAACGGCAGGAATACAGCGCAACGAGTAGGCGTCCTGAACCCGATCGCAATCCTTGTGCGATTCTGCAATTTCTGAAGTGTCGCCTAATAAGTTTAGCATGTTTCTTGCTGTTTTTATCTCTCCCGGATGAGGGCGCGTTGCTGAGATAAGCGGATCGAAAGCTTTCCGTGAACCATGTAAGGCTTCTAAAGACATGGCTCCCGCCAAGTCCGTAATCCAAGCCAAGCGCCTCGCCTCACGAGTATTTAAAAGTCCAACGGCTGTCATCACTTGGCAACCATTAATCAACGACAAGCCTTCCTTCGCCTTCAATGTTAACGGTTCCATTTGCTTTTCTTGTAACACTGAAGCCACTTCTACGTGATCTCTTCCGCGCCAAACTTCACCTTCACCTATAAGTGCTAACGCCAAATGAGAAAGCGGCGCCAAATCACCCGAAGCCCCTACACTCCCCTGCTGCGGAATAACAGGAATAACATCTGCATTCAAAAATTCTAAAATCTTGTCAACAACATCGACTCGAATACCACTGTGTCCGCGTGCAAGAGCGTTAGCTCTTAAAAACATAATCGCTCGCGTTTCGGGAATTGAAAATGGCTCTCCAATTCCAACACTGTGGGAGCGAATCAAATTGCGCTGAAGCTCTTCAATATCTTTATCAGAAATTTTAACACTCGAAAAAGCCCCAAAACCTGTATTCACGCCGTACATGACCTCACCAGAGTCCAGTCGTCCCTGAATATAGTCCTTCGACTCTTGCATTTTCTCTCGAGCCGATTCCGCTAAAACGACTCGCACGGGAGACTTCCGATACGCCACCTGCCAAACCTGTTCGCAATCTACCGACTGACCGTCTAGATGTATTTCTACCATCTTCTATCCTTTTTGCTTCAATTGATGAATGGCCGTTTGATAATCTTGTTTGAAAACGAAACTGCCCGCTACAAGAACGTCGGCCTCGTAACATAGAGAGGCCGTTTCTTGATTGATGCCTCCATCAACTTCAATTAACGACGAGTGACCGATACGCTCCATTTCTTTTCGTAAAAGCGAGATCTTCTCCAATTGGTCTTTCATAAAAGACTGACCACCAAACCCTGGCTCTACAGTCATTATTAGAACAAGATCTGTTAGCGGCAAAAAAGGAAAAAGTTCAGAGACCGCCGTACCTGGACGCAAAGTAATACCAGGCTTCACTCCTTGCTGACCGATCTTTCGCAATACGTCTTCAGGGGCTTTGGTCGCCTCCACATGGATGGTCAGATAGTCTGCACCGGCCTGTACAAAATCGTCGACATACCTTTCCGGTTGATCAATCATCAGATGCACGTCAAAAGGCAAATTCGTGACTTTGCGAATCGACTGAACAACAGGAGCGCCAAAAGTCAGATTCGGTACAAAATGACCATCCATGACGTCAATATGTATCCAGTCGGCACCGGCCTTTTCGATCGCAATGATTTCATCACCTAACTTAGAAAAATCGGCTGATAAAATACTAGGTGCCACTAAAAACTTATTCACCCCACACCTCACCAACTTCAATGGGATGTCCTTTTAAATAAGCAGAGACACTCATTTTAGGCTTAGATTCCGGTTGAATCTCTAGCACCCTTAAACCTCCATCGCCCGTCGCAATCACAACATATTCATCTTCCATCTCAATTACGGTCCCAGGTTTTCCTGTAGCGGAAACAACCTCAACCCTATGAATCTTGAGCTTTTTACCCAAACGATGAGTGAAGCTCCCTGGACCTAACTTTAACCCTTGGAGACGATTAAAAATTTCCATAGCCGATAAATTCCAGTGAATCTGCCCTTCTGACTTTTCAATCTTTGGGGCATAAGTAACGAGAGATTCATTCTGTGGCTGAGCCGCCAAATTGCCCCTCACGTAATCCATCAGATCAACTTCTAAAAGCTCTCTCCCAAGCTCCATCATTTTGTCATGAGCCGTTAAAGCGTCATGTCCTTTTAGCTCAAATTTTCTCTCTCCAATAACGGGCCCGGCATCCAATTTTTCAAACATCACTTGCAAGGACACTCCAGAAATTTCATCCCCTGCCATCAAAGCTCTTTGAATGGGAGCCGCACCTCTCCACCGAGGTAAAAGGCTTCCATGAACATTCACGACCATGCGAGGAAACAAGTCCAAAAAAGCTTTTGGTAAAATTTGGCCGTAGGCTACAACGACTGCAAGTTCCGCTTTCCAATAAGCAATACTTTGCAAAACCCGTTGATCCTTCACTGTTTCAGGAGTCATGACAGGGATTCCATGACTCTCTGCCAACTGTTTTACAGGACTTGCCGTCAATCTCATGTGACGACCCGAAGGGCGATCAGGTTGGCTGATCACTCCCACAACATCATAGTGTTCATCATCTATTAATGACTGAAGATGAGCCTCCGCAAAGGCCGGAGTTCCTAAAAATACGGTGCGTATCATACTCATTCTTCACTCTCATCATCCTGCTCATCGGGATAACCAAACTTCTTAATCTTTGCCTTCAATCGATTCGCCTTAATCGTACTTAACCGATCAATAAAGAGCTTCCCATCTAGATGATCGATTTCATGCTGAATACAGATGGCCAACAGCCCATCCGTTTTGACTAAAATCTTCTCCCCTTTTTCGTTAAAAGCTTCAACCTCTATGTATTCAAAACGTTTCACCGTTTCATAGTAAGAGGGAATACTGAGGCAGCCTTCATCGTAAGTAGTCTCTCCTTCTTTTTTAACAATTTCAGGATTAATAAGCACAAGAGGCTGTTGAACATTTTTTTCTAAGTCCGTTGCATCTTCCAAATGATATCGTGAACCTGCTTCATCTTTGGGGCGACAGTCTGCTACGAGCATACGAATGCGTCGATCCACTTGAGGAGCTGCCAGTCCAATTCCATGAAAGCTGTACATTGTTTCAAGCATATCTTGAGCAAATTGTGAGACCTCCTCCGTAACGGCAGGAATGGGTTCTGACTTCTTTCGAAGTCGTGGATCCGGGTAATGTAAGATCTCTAAAATCGCCATATCTTTTCCTTTTCTAACAGCGTCATTAAACTCACCTCAGTCGGCTACAAGCTACACTGTCAGGCAGCTAGGAGCAACATGAGAGGCCCTTTTCCCGAGGAAATTTAGCCTCGAACAAGCCAACAATTATACCATAAATTTATCTTATTTTTTTAACCGCATTAAAAAGAATCCTGCAAAACCACCCATAACTCCATTTGGCAACCAGGCCGCCAATAAAGGGGGAAGCATTCCGTTTTTTCCTAACGTGATCGAGGAAGAAAAGCACATCCAGTACAAAAATGCCAAGCCGACACAAAGGCCAATATTGGCAAACCCTTTACCAGAACGCTGACTGCTCACACTAAAGGGAATGCCCATAAGCGACATGATAAAAGCGGCAAAAGCGAAACCTATTTTGCGATGATAATCCACCTCATAATGCATCGTGTCCAATCCCGCTTCTTTATTTTGTTGAATAAAGTATTTTAACTCATCAAGACTTTGAACTTCCGATGGCTGAGAAGATTTGCCTAAATCCACTACATCTTTATTCATAGTGATCGATTTTTTCTTAAATTTTTTAGATAGAGGAAACGTCGATTCTTGCGCAAACAGGGTAATGGCTCCATCCGTCAGATTCCAGACTTCCCCTTTCATTTCAGCGACCTTCGCTTGAATCATTTGAATCAACTGCCAATTGCTGTCAAAATAGTAAAAACTAAGGCCTTGAGCCTTTTCCTCTTTGGCATTTAAAGAGCTGATATTAAAAAGAACATTCTCAGATCGATACCAAATTTTATTGGTCTTTACAGTTGCATAACGCCCCGGCTGCTTCAAAATCTCCACATACCACACATAATTTTTCTTTTGAGTGAACCTCGGAAGTATTCGATCTCCCATCCAGAAAGAAAGTACAGAAATAATGGCAACGGCGACTAAAATTGGCGCACTGATTCTTGCCAAACTCTGTCCCATACTAAAAAGCGCGATAAGCTCATGTGAGCGATTCAAGGCAGAAAGAGTAAATAAAGTGGCTAACAGGCAAGCGATCGGTAACATCTGATATACTATTCCAGGTAAGTAATACAAATAATAACGACCTAAAATTGGCAATGAGGCTTCATTTTGAGCAAATGTTGACATAAAATCGACGGATAAAAATAGAACCACAAAAACTAGAAGTCCTGCAAAAAAATAAACCAAAAAAGATTTGGCAATATATCTATCTATTATTGAAAACACGCTCTCACTATAAGGAGAGCCCTGCTACTGGTCAAGATGGCCTCCATAGAAGAAGTCATTTTCAAAAGACCAATTGTTGACTCGACGCCTTTTGTTAGCTTCAATGAGGCATGGCCTTAAAAGTTCTCTTAGCGGATGAAAGCAGTACGATAAAAAAAGTCTTCCAACTGGCACTCCAAGACTATGCCGTTGACGTTAAGTCCGTTAACGTCGGCTTGGACGTTGTTGATGTTGCCGAAAGCTTTCAGCCAGATATAGTTTTTGCCGACGTTTTGCTGCAAAAAAAATCAGGGTACGAAGTCAGTGCGGAGCTTAAAAAGCATCCCAAACTGCAAAACACTCCCGTGGTATTGATGTGGAGTGGTTTTATGGAGCTCGATGAGGACAAATTTCAAGCCTCTTCAGCAAATGGTCAACTGGAAAAACCTTTTGATGTTCAGGGACTTCGAAAAGTGATTCAAGGTCTAGTGACTAAAACAAAAACCCAGAAGCTTTCAGAGTTTTTAGACTTTCCTGATATGCCCGAATTTGAAGACGTTCCAGCAGCACAAAACCAGGACAAAGACTCCGTTAACGCACTCCTTAATCTTCCAGAAAATGGGGCAGAATCTATTCAAGATGAGGAGCTCACGGGGAGTTCTCAAGACTGGGATATGGAAAGCTTTGACTCAATTGAGAATGTCACTTCACAGCTTTTCGAAGAGTCTTCTGTAGATTTAGCAGAGGAGTTTTCTCAAATAGACCTTCCCTCTCCTGTTAAACAGGACGTAGAGCAAGAGCTTACGGCTACCGAAGACTTTTTAATCGAAGATGACGAAGACGATGTTCAATGGGTTCAGAAAGATATTTCTCAATATAAAATCGATGCTGATCCTGACCTAGACCGTGAAGACGATCTCTCTGTAAAGTACGTTCTACCAGAGGAAGATGCTTCGACCCTTGAAGGGCCACAAGAAGACCTTCACTCCAAACCTTTTAAAGAACAACTTATTGAGTCCGAAGATTTAGTGTTAGTCGAAGAGGATCTTGATCTTGATCTCGAAGTCGAACCTAAAAAGCCCGTTGATTCCACACAAATGCAAATGAGTGAAGAGCGTCTTGAGGCCATCATTCGCTCTCAAAGCGAGGAAATGATAGAAAAAGTCGTTTGGAAAGTGGTTCCCGATTTAGCCAGTCGAATCATTGAGCGCGAATTGGATCGACTCCTTAGTGAGAAAGGCTTATAACCGGTTCAACTCGATTCCACTCGCAAGTTATTGATTGAAAGTAAGATATAGGGAACCAATATGATCCAGGACCTTATTTTATCTGCCTTTAGAGAAGACCTACCCGAAGGTGATGTTACCACCGATTCCTTAGGTATTTCTGACTATCCCGGCTATGCGAAACTGATCGCTAAAGAAGACTTAGTTCTTTCCGGCAAAAGGCTTTTCACAGCATCCGTTCACCACAGAGATCCAAGCTGCCAGATAAAATGGTATTTCGAAGATGGCCAATGGATTCTCAAAGATCAGGTTGTAGCACTTATCGAAGGCAATCTTATTGAGTTGTTAAAAGCAGAACGAGTCGCACTTAATTTTTTGGGACGACTCTGTGGAATCGCCACTCTCACTAGATGCTTTAGTAAGAATGTCGAACACACGCCTTGTCGAATTTTAGATACCAGAAAAACAACACCCAATTTGCGTGAATATGAAAAAAAAGCAGTGGTCGATGGCAAAGGAGTCAACCACCGGTTTAACCTATCCGAGGCGATTCTAATCAAAGAAAATCACATTCGAATTGCTGGTGGCTTGAGCCAGGCCGTTACAAAAATTCGAAAAAATTGCTCTTTACCTATTGAGGTCGAAGCCTCGTCGCTCGAAGAAGTGAGAGAAGCGGTCCATCTGTCTGTTGATAGAATTCTTTTAGACAACATGGACAACAACACCTTAAAAGAATCACTGACACTTATTCCCAAATCAATAAAAACGGAAGCCAGTGGAAATATGAATCTGGAGAGAGTGGCCTCCGTTGCTGAATTGGGAGTCGACTTCATTAGCGTTGGAGCTATTACTCATTCAGCTCCCTGTGCTGATTTAAGCCTTCTTTTTAATTGGCAAAGCCAAAGCCTTGATACTTAATTTTTTGTAGAAATATCCCCACAGAATACTCCTTGAATTTGCTCAATCCCCTATGTAGAGTGCCTTTGCGTTTAAAATATACCTGCAACTCGCAAAATTTGTTGGAGGGATCTTACTTTAAGGAGTCACACATGTCGGAAGCTAAAAGTAAAAACGTGTTTAAGCTCGCTTCAACATGGGCGAAAGGATCACATATTGAGCTCTGGGAGAGTGAATCGACAGAGAGCACTAACAATATGGCAAAAGATGAAGCCTTTAAAGTTGCGTCAGACTTCAAACTCTATCTCACTGCCCAACAAACGGCGGGACGGGGTCGAGGAGAGCATAGATGGATCTCTCCGGAGAAAGGGACTGCACTCCTTTCTTCATGGTCTTACAAAATGGAATCCGCACCTCAGCATGTCACAGCTCCTCTTTTTGGATTGGCCCTCTACCAAGCTGTAGAACAAACTTGGCCCACATTGAATTGGAGTTTAAAGGCACCGAATGATCTTTTTCTAAATGACAAAAAAGTAGCTGGGCTTTTGGTTGAAACTCTTTCTCAAGGCTCCCAAATCCGTCTCATAGTCGGCTTGGGATTTAATGGCTATGCGGCGCCAGAGGGAGTGGATGACGCCACCTTTTTAGATGAGCACCTCCGTGAAGATTTCAATCATAGTTCCTGGACAGAATTTTTAACAGTTCTACATGCTACATTTCAAGAAGCTGCAGATATGTGCACCACAGACTCACTAGATCCTGACAGTCAAGCGCAGCTTCTTGAAGCTCTAAACAAAAACCCTAATCTGGAAGAATCTTTTTCACAAGTGACTCCAGCGGCAGATTTGGTAACCGGTTCAAAAACTGTTTCATGGAGTGAACTGTAATGGCGCTCACTTACACTCCATCCGGTGAACTCCAATCTTCTTGTCCACATTTTTCTTTACTTGGTGTCGATGGTCATCAGTATTCCTTAGACTCTTTTTGTGACGCCCAAGCCTTAGTGGTTCTTTTTATCTGCAATCACTGCCCCTATGTGCAAGCTATTGAAGAGAGAATCATTCAGTTGGCGGCCGATTTAAAAAAAATGAACGTTCAGGTTATTGGCATATGCTCCAATGATCCCTCTGAATATGAAGAGGACTCATATGAGAATCTAAAGAAAAGATGGCTCGAAAAAAAATACGAGTTCCCTTATCTATTTGATGAATCTCAAGAAGTGGCTAAAAACTTTGGTGCTGTTTGTACACCTGACCTTTTTGTTTATGATGACAATCGAAATTTAATTTATCGGGGCCGACTTGACGACTCATGGAGAGATGCTAGCAAAGTCAAAGAAGAGAGCTTAAAGGAGGCCGTCATAAATTATTTAAATGGTTGCCCCGTAGCATCCGACCAAGTCCCCTCAATGGGCTGTTCGATAAAATGGAAATCGGAGTCTTAGACAATGATTCATTGGATCTGGATTTCGCTTTTAAGTGGTATTTCTGTCTTATTACTGACTCTTTATATAAATCTAGGTGGATACAAAGAGGTCACCATTGAAATAAAAAACATTGATGGAATGCACTTAGTTTATAAATCTCACGTGGGCCCCTATCATAAAATCAATCCAACCATAGAAGCTGTGGAAAAATGGGCTCACGATAGTAAAATAGAATGCCTCAAAGCATTTGGAGAGTACCTAGACAAACCCGGAACGATTGAAGATGACCGCCTCCGAAGTCACGGAGGATGTGTGGTGCCGGAACAGCCAGAAAATCCTTTACCCGAGGAATTCGAGTATCGGTATCTTGATGCCCAAAAGGTCATCTATGCCATTTTTAAGGGAGCCCCCTCAATAGGACCTATTTTTGTTTACCCCAAAATTGAACAGACCTTAGAGGAAAAAAAATTAACCGCTGCCGGTCCTGTACTAGAGCTTTACAACACTCCAAACGCCAAAGAATCCACCACCGAGTACCTCTGTTTACTCAAACATAAGACCTTAAACAAACAATAGATTCCACCCCTCACTATTAAAAAATAATGAAGGGCCTTTTAGTTAATTTTTCTGGCGCAAAAGATTTAATGCTGATCCAGCCTTAAACCACTCGATCTGTTCTTGATTGAATGTATGTGTTAGAGCCACTTCCTCTTTGGAGCCATCACTGTGAACAAGTTCCAAGGTAAGGTTTTTACCGGGAGAAAAAGTCTTTAGACCTCGAATGGCTATCTTGTCGTCTTCTTTCACTTTGCCGTAGTCAGAAGGATCTGCAAAATTAAGTGCCAACACGCCCTGCTTTTTCAGATTCGTTTCGTGAATGCGCGCAAAGCTTTTTGTAATAACGGCCACGGCACCCAAAAAGCGAGGACTCATAGCCGCATGTTCGCGACTACTTCCTTCGCCGTAATTGTCATCTCCAACGATTATCCACTTTCGCTTTTCAGCTTTATAGTGTCGAGCTATCTGGGAATACTCAACACCTTCTTCACCACTTAAAAGATCCTTTCCTTTTCCCGCTTCATAGCCAAAATCACTGTTGGCCCCCAAGAGCATATTGTTTGAGATGTTATCTAAGTGACCTCTATACTTTAACCATTGACCAGCGGGGCTGATATGGTCCGTTGTACACTTCCCCTTGGCCTTACATAGCAACAGAAGGTTTTCAAAATCATCCCCGTGCCACGCTTCGAATGGTTCTAACAATTGTAAGCGGTCGGATTTTGGATCTACCTTCACTTCCACTCCCTGCCCTTGCGGAGCTTTGTAGGCTTCCGGATCATGTACAAATCCATCACTAGGAAGCTCTGGAGCCTCAGGAATCGAAAACTTGACCTCTTCACCATTGGCTCCTTTCAGGGAGTCCGTCATAGGATTAAAATCCAATCTCCCGGCTAACCCCAAAGCCATCACAATGGATGGGCTGCCTATAAATGAAAGGGTTTCGGGATTTGCATCATTACGACCACGAAAATTTCTATTAAAACTATTAATGATCGTGTTAGGAGTGCCTTTAGCTGTATCATCTCGACGCCATTGACCAATACAAGGACCACAGGCATTCGATACAACGGTCGCCCCCACTTCATTAAAAGTTGCCATCTGTCCATCTCTTTGAATCGTCTTTTTAATTTGTGAAGAACCTGGAGAGACAACAAATTGTTGTGGCATCTTAATGCCAGCCGCAATAGCTTCTCTGGCTACATGAGCCGCCAAACCAATATCCTCATAAGACGAATTGGTACATGATCCGATCAACGCTGCAGAAAGGTTTGTGTTCCAACCATTTGCCTTAGCCTCCTTACCCATTTCTTCAATCGGTCGTGCTAAATCCGGCGAGTGAGGTCCAACGATATGTGGTTGTAAAGTCGAAAGATCAATTTCAATCACTTCATCATAAAACTTATCAGGAGACGCCAGAACTTCTGAATCTGCTGTCAATAGATCTCGGTTTTCGTCGGCGACAGAGGTGATTTTTGAACGGTTTGTAATATTTAAATACGTGGCCATTCGCTCGTCATAGGGAAAAATAGAACACGTGGCTCCCAATTCTGCCCCCATGTTAGTGATCGTTCCCTTTCCAGTACAACTGATCGATGCGCATCCGTCTCCAAAGTACTCAATGATTTTATTTGTACCACCTTTAACTGTCATAATTCCCAACAGCTTTAAAATAACATCTTTGGGAGTTGTCCAGCCGTTCATTTTTCCCTTTAAATGCACGCCGACAATTTTGGGGTTTTTCACTTCCCAAGGCAAACCCGCCATAACATCTGAAGCATCGGCTCCACCGACACCACTGGCAATCATTCCCAAACCCCCAGCATTTGGCGTATGAGAATCAGTTCCGATCATCAGACCACCAGGAAAAGCGTAGTTTTCTAAAACCACCTGATGAATGATTCCGGCACCAGGTCTCCAAAATCCAATATTGTATCGGCTTGAGACCGACTCCAAAAAGTCAAACACTTCACTGTTTTCCGCTCGCGCCACAGCCATATCCTCAGACTCTCCAACATGGGCTCGGATCAAATGGTCACAGTGAACCGTTGCGGGAACAGCAGACTCCTCTTTACCTGCCAACATAAATTGCAATAAAGCCATTTGAGCCGTTGCATCCTGCATCGCCACTCGATCGGGTCGCAAATTTAAAAAGCTTTCTCCTCGAGTGAGATCTTGCCCTGCAGGATCATCAAGATGACCAAACAAAACCTTTTCCGTGAGCGTTAACGGACGATTGACACGCTTTTTAACAACTTCCAAATTCTTACGAGTCTTTGCATAAACCTGTTTAACCATTTCCTCTGTTGTTTCAATGTTTGCCATTCCCACGACTCCTTTTTCCAATTTTTAAGAATCAACTGAAGTAGATCACAAAGTTGTCGCATTCTCGACTTCTATCGCAGACTACGCCCCATCCCATCGACTCCTATCTTGATCATGCCTAGCCTAGTCAAGAATGGACAAAGACACAATAATTGGCTTAAGGCATTAACATACCTATCCCTCATGAGTGTGACTTTTTTGTTAAGTTTGCCATTTATTTTTGGATTGACCCCGCACCCTGCTCCCGCCACCATAACAGTTAAGAATTTTACCTCGGAGGACCTAATGAAGAGGATTAATACCTTTTT
>JAGRAG010000075.1 GCA_020435025.1 Bdellovibrionales bacterium
CTCCGGACAACAGCATCGGTCAAGTTTTAAAACTAGGTTTGTTTACGAAGCTGGGGCTCTATTCCCCTGGAAGAGTTCCTCTTAAAGGAGAACTCTGGGGACTTAGAAAAGATCAGAAAGTTCCCCCAGGAGAAGAGTGGCGATTGGATCCTGTCGACGGCATCATTTGGAGTTCAAAAAATGTAGCAACTCCTCAAGATAACCTCTATCAACCTCCAATGAGTTCCAGAGAGCTCTTTATCAATGCCACTGATATCATTCCAAAAACGGGATTTGGGGCCCACTTCGGTGTGAGTGGAGAAATCAATGCGACCTTTAAGTCCGCTTCCGGAGAGCTTGTTCACTTACCCGTCGCTATTGGAAAATTCCGAATCGGAAATAGTGATACTAGCCGAATTGAGCATCGAGGCGAGTCACAGACTGGCCCTGTAGGAGTGAGTTTTGTTAAAAGCTTGGGATTTAACAGTGCGGATATCTCATTTTTTGGGAACCTAATGATTGCCAACAATGAGCCGGGAGCCATCCGACACCTTTTTAAAACGGCCAACATCCGCAGTGAATTTGGTTGGATCCTAAGAGCCTGGACAAGTGGGCCGATCATCCCTTTCACTCAATCTCTGACCTCGAATCGTCAAAAGTACTACAATCCATTTACGGTCATTACTAAAGTCATCCTTAAAGATGGACGAGAGATCACGGACTGGCGCGAGTTTCAAAAGCAGTATTTCACTGGAGATCCAAAGACTCTCACCAAAGCTCAAAAAGGTGAACAGCGTGACGAAAACTACAATATAGAATTCGAAAATCAAATTGCTTACGTTGAAATCGGTCCTATGAGCGTGGAAATTCTCCCCCCAAAGAAGAGAAAAGACTTAAAAAAACACAGAAAAGCAATTAAGAAAATACAAGAAGACCTCGAAGAAGGCTTGCTGACAACCTACGAGACCGACGCACAAACTCTCTTGAATTCGGTAAGGTCTAAAGCTGCGAGATACAATTTATACTCCTTAGATGTTAACTCAAATGCTTACCACAGCCACAGAGCTGTCCGTGGACTACTACCTCTCATTGCCATGTTGCAAGCTTGGGACATCCGTCCTGAGAATCTCCGTGTTTCTGTCTACGTTTATAAAAATGGTAAGCAGCGAATCTCTGTTCGCTTTAGCGATTGGGGATCCATTTTAGGCAAGGCCGTGGGCTTTACCGGCAACACCAATGCCGACCCCAACCGTTATCCATTAGATATTATAACTAAATCAGGCAAGGACTGGAGAGGTCGACCACGCATTGTATTAAATGTCCAAGGTAATTCTATCAGTAAAGCAGCTCTACATGCCGATTACGATAGTATAAAGTGGGGCTTTTCGCAAATTGGCAGACTTACAAAGGATCAGATCTTTCAAATTATCGGCAGTGGACAATTCAGCTCTGCTTATACTTATGCCATGGCAATGAAATTTATGATGGCTAGAGATAAGGCTCTGGAAATCCTCTTTACCCGTAAAGAAATTGAAAGTGAATTTGGGGGGTTTCTTGCTGTCGCAAATGGGCAAAGAGTCATTGATCCAACCACTTTACAGTTTTCAAGCACGGCTGATCTACCTATAGAACACAATGGCCGTGTTATCGCCACCATGAAAAGTGATGGAACCTATGTAAAAGATGGTATCTACTATAAAGCCAATGGCGAAATCCACGATCCCGCAGTAGAGAAGAAGTAGAGAGTTTTATGATTTTGAAGGCACTCAAAAAACCCCTTATTCTTATAAAACTCATTCTACTTACGGCCACAATCGTTATTGAACACCCTGGAGCAGGTTCTGCTTCTGCCCAGGGAGCCTGTCCCGCAACGGTAGGAAACACCCAGTGGCGTGCCGTGAATCGGTCCTTAATGATGGCCCTCCGTTCTAATGCAAGCTTTACAAGAGCTTGGTTTAAAGAAAATGTCTCAAAATTTTTTGCTCGGGAATTTGTCGAACTGGAAGCTTATGTTATTGGTGACATTCACCTTAATAATTTAGCTCCAAAGTTGATTTCAATAGGTGGCACTTCACGAAAACGCAGTGAAATGACTGTAATTGATTTTGATGATGCTCACTTTGGGAAAGCTCTAGCTGACCTATTTTACCTTTCTGTGATTACACGATCGGGAACCCAAGACATCTCTGCCCGAGAAATTGCCCAGAGTTATCTCGATGGCTTAAATGGAAAACCACTCGATACATCCCAATTAGATCATCAGCTCCAAGCCGCTTTAAAATTAACGCCCCAAGAAATAGAACGCCTCAACGAGAAGTACACAGAGGGTCACATCTCTACGAAGCGCAATAAGGTTCGACTCAATCACAAAAAATTAGATACAAAGAAGATCAGTAAGTCGTCAAAAGAAGTTCAAGACGTTTTTCCTATACTTGAAACTTCATTTAAAAGAGTTCTTGCCGAAAGAGGTTATCAGGTTATTGATTGGGGCTATACGTCTAAAGAAGAAGGTGGAAGCATGGGACTGCACCGATTCTTTGCTCTGGCTCAAAAAGAGGGTCAACTAAAGATATTTCAATTTAAGGAACTTGAATCTATTGAAGGGCAATCTGCTTACGAAAGAGTCGCTCATGCGATGTCTATTTTTTGGAACCTTCCTTTTCGAAAAAATAATTCGACTCCGCTTGAAGATCATCACGAAGTCATAAGCACAGAGGTCGGAACCTACCTAATGGCAGTTAAAGAAAAGCGACTGTATCGCTACGAAAACAAGGCTACAGGATCGCTTTTTCCCACATTTCAAGCAGGCACGCATTACATTGCTCAAGTTGCAGGACAGTATCTCGGTCAACAAAGTGCTGGACTTCAACTAAAAAGAATTTTGGAATCGAAATCTGACAAACAGGAGCAATTCCTAGAAAGTGTCGATGCCATGGTCAATGCGTATATTGTTCCCACTACGCAGATTCACAATCAGGCCGTCGCACAGTTAAAGCGCAATCGTGAAGAAGTTCACAAGGCTCAAACGAAAAACAAAAAAAAGAAGAAGAGAAAGAAAAAGGACAAATAAACGTCCTGTCACGCCGTTATATCTCCCTATGATTTTGGCATTTACCTTGCTTTACGTACATTTATAGATATTTTGCATATGAATGACGTTTACATTGAAATTGAGCGCCATCGTGTTGAATTTTTTTACATCACTACCATTTTTCGTTGAAGGTGCCATGAAAACCATATTTCTATCAATGCTCGTTTTTTTTAGTGTAAACATTTATGCTGGCGACTTCGAAAGCAATACCGATTGTAGCAAATGCCCTAATCCAGTACAAAGCTTGCTTTCTAAATGGGCACAGTACTTATCCGTTCCCAACGATGAAGAAGATGAAGCTATGGCGGGCATGAAACTCTGTGGGACCATCCTCCCGTTAAAGTTTGCCAGCAAAGACTTCCCCAAAAACTTTAGAGTGATTTACGATCGGAATATCCAAACTTGTATTGCTCCTATGTTAGTTAGAGGAGAGATGGACGACTACTCCTCCCACCTCTCCCAAATCGATTGGCAGCAGTTTTTTCAACCCATTCGTGATTTCGAAGTCTTAATCCGGCAAATCGACAGACAGATCGAGCGCACTCGCTCGGAATTAAATAACGCCGAGGTTAAGTTTGGTGAAGCTCAATATTACTGTAACTATTATAATTCGGACAGTTGCAGACGAGCGGACTTTTACACTGGCTGGAAAAATCAAGTATCTTATCTAACGATGAGATATCAAAGATTGTTAACGGAGCGAACCTACACTGAAGAGCTGGAACAACTACAAAGTCGAGAAGTCAAAATTGCAAAAGAGGTCCATGCTTTTGGAGAAATGCACTTCATGAGGCTAAATAATGGACGTCAAAAAGTCATATTAATTTTAGTTCGAGATGTGAACGATTGGAATAGAGAAGAAATTCGAGATATATTAGGAGCACATGATTAAATTATTTTTCAAATAAACTTTTAGATAACGACATGTGCCCATTTCATATAAGATAGAAGGACTCGAAAAGAGAATTAGCCCGCCATTTTTACTTTGTCATCCTCGGACGATTCATAGTCGGAGTATTCTGTACGCAACTCAACTTCCTTGCCGTCGGCATCGACATAGCCACGAACTTTAAAAAGACTAAGGGCCTCCGACTTTCCTTTCACTTCGACTTTACCAGCTTCAGCGATCATAAAACTTTCTCTAACGAGATCTGCCGTCTCTTTACTTAGCAAAAGGTCCGCACCAAAAGCTTTCGTAGAAGCTTCAATTCTCGCTGCTTGGTTGACCGCATCGCCAATCACAGTGAACTCCATCCGTTCATCCGACCCGATGGTTCCTGAGATGACTCTTCCCGTATGAAGTCCAATTCCAATTTTTAACGGAACTTCACCTCGCCCTATCCGAATGCGGTTCAGTTCTTGTAAGGCAACCCTCATTTCCAAACAAGCTTTAACGGCATTTTGGGGGTCTTCATCCGTGGCGGTAGGAGCCCCCCACACAGCCATTATGGCATCACCAATAAACTTATCCACAACACCATTGTTTCTATTGATAATGGATACCATGACTTGAAAGTATTCGTTGAGCATAGATACGACTTGTTCTGCAGTATGTGCCTCACTAAATTTCGTAAAATCGCGAATGTCACTAAAAAATACTGTCACATTTTTACTGCTGCCTCCGAGCTCTAGATCTCCTTGAATGAGCTCATCGGTCACACTAGAACCATGAAACTTATTAAGAACGTTCTTCACCTTATCTCTTTCTTTTAAACCAACAGCCATTTCATCAATCGCTTGTCCTAAAAGTCCGACTTCATCTGCCGATCCAATATTTGCTCTGTGATCAAAGTCCCCTTTGGCAATAGAGTGCGTTACATCCACAAGTCTTTCGATAGGATGTGTCAGTGATATCGAAAAAAGAAATACGATGAACAAAGAAAGTGATAGAGCTTGGCCCGTCAAGCGCATGGCAGAAAAACGCACCTGTTCGGAGACCTCTAGTATCACTGCATTAGGTATGGTTGTAACTACTGTGACACCGAGAGAGGTCTTATTAAAGGCGCCCGAATGGCCCTGAGGATCCATTTTTTCCGTAAACTTAGTCGCTCCTTCTTTATCCTCAGTATTTAAAGCTTCCCAGACCATAGGGTCTCCTTTAAAGGACTGACTGGCTAAGACTCGTGATTCTTCTGGGTGAGCAAGCAAGTAGCCTTCTCGATCCACTAAATATGTTGTTCGGGCCGATAAGACCCCGAAAACTTTCTGCAACCGATCCAATCGTATTTCTGCAATTGCAATATGTGAAATCACTCCAAAGTCATCTTTTACAAATGGGATTCCTATCGTTAAAAGAGGAGGCATTTTGGCTCCAAAGGAAGCGTTTCTTACTTCGACTTTTCCAGCAAAAACAGCTCCCTCTTGAAAGAGATTCCTCTCACTTTGCTTTAAGCGAACAACATTAATGTAATTCTCATCCAAATCAAATTGTGATAAAAACTCGTTGTTTACCACTCGTCGAGTGGGTGTCGTCTTATTTTTTTCCCTAACTTCAATAGAAACCAAATCACGATCACCGTAAAATGTGAGCTGAAGAGCTTCTTGCCGTGCCTTTTCATTAGGGTATTCCTTAAGAAGTTGTGAAGCAATCACCTTAACTTTGTCGATATAAGTAACTAATAGGCCTTCCACCTCATTTGCACGAGCCCGCGCCTGCTGAACGTTTTCATTCAACTCGCGATCTTTAGAGGAAGCTTCGAACATTTGCGAACTCATGTAAGTGATCACAGCTCCAAAACAAACTAGGAGCAGAACGGTCATCATGACCAGCTTTAACGAGATGGAAATACGGACTTTGAAATTCTTTTTCACATCAAAGTAATCGGATAAATGCTTAACTTATCTGAACAAATTCCCCATTTATAGTCCTTAGTCAGACCTTTCAAACATCATGAGATTTGTATGAGTCTCAACAAGACACAGTGCTGCTAAAGAGAGTTTCTATTCTTAAATTTTCAGAAGCCTGCTACAGTACTTTAGAACTGAGTGAGGGGGTTAAAAATGGCCTACGCAGCACCAAAACTACTTAAACTATTTAGCTTTACCGATTCTCCCGACTTTACTCTAGATGATCTTTTTGAAGCTGAAAAAGCCGGAAAAATTCCAAACTTTACAGGCCGCAGAAAATCCAGTTGGACACTTCCACAGATAGGGGCGATTGGCGAGCAATTTGGATTTCTAGCCAAACCCCAAAAACCCGTCGTCATCACTTCATTTATCACTAAGGGCGGAGTATTAAAATCGACGCTTGTTCTCAACTTAGCCCGTATGGCCGCTCTTCATAATATCAAAACTTGTGTCGTTGGTTTAGATATGCAAGGAGACATCACCGCCGCTCTCGGCTGCCAGCAAGATTTGGAAAATGCTAGCGATCTTCACGAAGCTCTTACACAATTAAGCGCTATACGAGGGCTTCCGGAGGTCATGTTTCAAAAAAGCTCTCCTTTAGATCTCATCGTAGAAACAGACATTCCACAATTGTCTTTAATTCCGGAGACACCAGAATTAGTGGCCTTAGAACAGAGTTTGACTCTTAAAATCAGACGAGAGTTCTGGCTTAAAGAAAATGTTATCGAACCCCTCAAACAAGAGTTCGACTTGATTGTTCTGGACGCATCTCCAAATTGGAACCAATTAATCACAAATGCCTTAGCCGCCAGTGATCTGTTGCTTTCACCGCTTGAATGCAAAATAAATAATTTTAGAAATTTAAAGATGTTTCAAAGCTTTATTGCAGAATTCAAACACGACCTGCAATTGCAATTTGATCATTTTTATATTCCCACTCGATTCAGTGAACAAAGAAAACTTAGCCGTGAGATTTTCGATTGGTATCAATCGCATTTAGATAATTGCAGTTCCATTCCCATTCGTGAAAGTGTGGCCGGAGAAGAGGCTTCTGCCCTTAATCAATCCATTCCCGAATACTCGCCCTCTTCTCCAGTAGCTTTAGAAATGAATTCAATTTTAAAAATGATTTGGAATCGACCGGTTTTTAGAATGGCAGAGGGTCAAAAATCAAAAATGCTTAGTGAGGGGGGTTCGTATGGCGCTTTCGTTGAATGACATTCAAAAGAAAAAAAAGAAGCCTCAAAAGAAACCTAACGCTCAAGCTACATCTAATGCAAAGTCTTCCGACGTGGTAAATCCAGCGGAAGTCAGAAAATCTGCTGAATCGGTTAAACCCTGGAGCCAGAGAATAGACCTCCACCAGGAAGGACCTTCACAAAATAGGACGTCTCGAACCTCATCTTCCGCAAAAAAGGCCAAAGGCCCCGGGTCCTCTAAGCAAGCTTCCACAAAAGTGATTCCCCTAGCGCCTGCGTGGCACAATTGGGTTCGCCCGCCTCTTATGCAGGTTAAAAAGCTCGGTCAGTCCCTTTCCCCCCAACACCCTGTTCGCTTGTGGCTGGACCAAGTAGAAATTGAACCAGAACTAAAAATTCCTCTACCAGAACTTTTCATCCATAAAGACGATAGATGATGGCCTTATAAACATCATTTTCAGTGCAGATAAATTCCTTGAGTTGAACTTATTTCAGCTGATTTTTTAAGGTGTATCTATATTTTACTAAGTACCTAAAAATCATAGATTTTACGCATCATGTCTGCTACTAAAGACGAACCTTTAACAACCAACAAACCAAACTCAGTTTTAAGGGTACCATTTCGTTTTAAATAGTAGGTGATTTAATATGCGTTCAATTATTTTATTTATGGCCCTATTCGGATTATTTTCCTCTGCTTTCGCGGACTTACGTGGTATTGGAGACAACTTAGACAAAGAAGGCAACCGCCTTTCCCAATCTCATGAAAATATTAATGTCCAACCTGTTGAAGCTCTTGCCGGAACTGTCATCTCTACCGGTGGAAACACGATTAAATATATTGGCAGAGCCCTTTCTTTGATTCAGCAAGAAGGGTACGAGGAAATCGTTGAAGCCACAATTGACTCTGGGGCATGTATTGCGAAAAAAGCTGAAAACGGTCAGATTTTGGAACTCACAGCATGTGGAGTCGAAGTGGCCGGACGTTTTTTATCCATCTCCATTGATTTTGTTTCAAGAGAGACAGGCAATCTAATATATTATGTTACAGAAGTAGCTTCTGACCTATCGGGCATCTGGCTTGAGGCCTTTGATGCTTGTGCTAGAACTCTTGGAGAAGAAAATTGGCCGCGCTACGTACGACCGTGTACCGCCATAGCAGTGGTATTTGACTATGCTGGTCGTTTGGTTCGAGCAGTCGGAATTGCGATTGTCGATACGGTTGCAGCGGTCGCCTATGATTCGGGAAGTTTAGTCATCAATACATTTAACATCCCTGCTAGCCTGATCCGCCTAGAACCAGAGGACGCTATGCAAAGTACATTCTATGCTCTTCATAGCCTGTTTTGTGGTGTTGTGGATATCGTTCTTGTTATTCCTCGATTTTTATCGGAAATATTAGGAGATAAGCCAGTCCGACGATGTTTAGAGTTCAGTCAATCTGGGAGTGACCCTTATGACCAAATTCGAGCCGAAGGAGGATGGAAAGCCTTTTCGGAAATAGAAGGCTTATGAAATCCAGCCTTTCTGGCTAACGTTGAAGGATTCACTTATTTTGATGGAATTAGAAAATTATCTAGATTTTATAGCTTTTTTAGTGTTATAGAATCAGATTCTGGAGGTTGTAAATGGCAAAGAAAAAGGGAAAAGTTCGAATTATCACTCTCGAATGTACGGTTGCTCGTGGTGAAGGTAAGACGCCCTCTCGTTACACGACTAAAAAGAACACTCAAACGCATCCAGAGCGCTTAGAGAAAATGAAATACAATCCATTTTTGCGTAAGCACACTCTTCACAAAGAAATTAAATAAATACGTCAATTAAGAAACTTGCGATTTTTGGGTCGAGCTAACAGCCTGATAGCTGTATCCGACCCCATGAACAGATTTAATGACTTTCGAATGTTCCCCTAGCTTTTTTCGAAGAGACGCCACATAGGTATCAACGCTTCGATCAGACACATTCGTAGAATTTCCCCATACAGCTTCCAATATTTCCTCTCTTGTTTGTGCCTCTTCATTATGACTGGCAAGGAAATAAAGCAGTTTAAATTCCAATGGAGTCAGATCTAACTTTTTACCCGTTTCATTATCCGTCACCACCTGCATTTCAAAGTTAAAAAGCAAAGGACCATAAATGATATCCACCGGGTGCTCCGCCATGTCTTTGAACTTTTTAATTTTAGAATCAATGCGAACCCGCAGTTCTTCTGGATTGCACGGCTTCACAATATAGTCATCCGCTCCTAAATTAAAACCTAATACCTTACTAGATACCTCGGTTCGAGATGTAAGAAAGATGATGGGCTTATGACGGAGGGCTTTTATTTTTCTTGCTTCTGCCAAGAGATCAAATCCATTGCCGTCACCTAACATGATGTCAAAAAGGAACCCATCGAATTTGCCCTCTTTTATAACGTGCAATCCCTCATTGAAGCTGCTCGCCATAGTAAGAGTATAATGGGAAGCAAGAGCTTTCTCGATGATTAAACGATGGGCTGCTTCGTCTTCGACAACTAGTAAATGCGGTTTCATATCTTCTCCTAAGCTGCCGACCCAACTCTCTTCTTATAGACGGCTTCGACTTTGTCTTTTAAAGAAGCCGGAGTAAATGGCTTTAAAACATAATTATCAACTCCAGACATAACTGCGTCTTTAACCTGACTCGTCTCAGATTCGGCTGTTAGCATTAAAAAGGGAGCATTTTTGTACTTTTCATTCGCACGGACCGCTTTGAGAAACTCTAGTCCTGTCATATTTGGCATATTCCAGTCGGAGATGATCAACCCCACTTTCTCTTCCGAATTTAGCAAAGCTTGCATGGCCAGTTTTCCATCGGCTGCTTCCAAAAACTTTGTTAACCCCATAGATCGACAGGATTTAATGACTATTTTTCTCATTGTTGTCATATCGTCTACGACTAAAACTAAAGTATTTGCATCAAACATAATTCCCTCGCTTTTTACTTACCTTGATATACCCATTGAATTCCAAAAAATACTTCTCCGGAGCCAACATCCAAAGAAAAATCGACCTTTATGCCTGTTGACCAGTCATGAACTTGCTCAGAACTGACTAAAAAAGGACGAGCCATTTCAAATTTGTATCCCATTTCGTTGAGCTTGGTTTTTGCTCCACCAAAGATCATATTTAATAGTTCACATGCCCCATCTTGAATCTCTTCATTGATCTCTGTATAGGTTTCTCCAAGAAGCTTTGAGTAGACTTCTAGGTATGCGTCTTTTGAAAAACAAATGGCAATGCTTCCCACCCACTCACCTAGCCTTAAAGGCAAGACGGAGCCAATGGCATACTCGTTAAATGTTTCTAGTTTAGTTTCTCTCGGAGAAAAGTCTTTTAGAGAGACACCGGCTTGAATTTCAAAAACATCTTTTACAGATCTTAAAAAGCAACCCAAGAACTCCTTATCTTGAAGGGGGTGCGTTGGTATCTTTAAAGCTGGTTCGGCCATGGCTACCTTCATTGATGTTAAAGTTTAATGAACTCACTTTAATGTATCGGACGCGAAATCCTATAAGTGAATATGTTTTCTTATTTTTACAGAATCTAACTTTAAGCCACTTAGACAAAAGTTTGAGTATCTCAAAATCAAACGAATACCGACCATCGCCTAAGTAACAGGATATTCATACAACACACTTATTCTTTTCCACTAACTAGCTAATAAAATTTAAAGTTGATACACTACTAAAATTGACGGAGTTAATGCTTTTAGTTGATACTACTATTGAGCACATAGGTAAGTTTCCACACTTCCTAAAATGTCATTGAGTTTGACACTTTTTTTGAATTTAATTTAAAGGGATAAACAAGAAAAAGAGATTTTTCTGTAGCTGCTGGAAGTCGTTCATTGCCACTTTCACTTTAATACAGCTTAATCTTTCTACAAACGATAGAATACGGGAACTTTGCCAGGAGCATTCCATGCCACTTAAAAAACAAGAGATCTATCAAAAAATAATTGAAAGCCTTGAGCAAGAACTCAATACAATGATTCAATCAGCTAAGAACGCAAAAGATGCTGCAACCAATGAAGAAAGCAAAGCAGAAAACAAGTACGATACACGTGGTTTAGAAGCTTCTTATCTTGCAGGAGCTCAAGCAAAGCGAGCAACCGAACTGCGTGAAATGATCAATTTGTTTAAAACCACACCAGTACAAAACTATGATTCTACGACTCCCATTGGACATACGGCTTTAGTGAAGTTACAACATGATGACCATATCACTTGGTATTTCGTCGCTCCTCAAGAAGGAGGCCTCACTCTTCATTATCAAGATTACACCATTTTCGTCATCAGCCCCTTCTCTCCAGTTGGCCAGGCTTTGATGGGAAGAAAACAGGGTGACGAATTTGAATTAGAAATTAAAAACGAAATTCGTGAGTACGAAATTATTTCGGTGCAGTAGTTTATTAAAAAACAATCGTAACGTAGTTTTCACTAACGAGCTCCATAAGACATATGAATGGCACCTGAATCTTGCGACAACATTCTCCAGACCCACAATCTATTGTAATACAGAGAAACTAAAGAAGTTGACTCGTAATACCGATAACAGGAGGAATAGAAAAATGGTAGGTTAAGTGGTACGTCTTATTTTGATACTATTAATGTCTTTGTTGTTTTTGTCTGCTTGCAAGCTAAATCAAGAGATATTAAGCACCAATCAGAACATTGCCCCTCCAGCGCTTCCTCCTCCGTCCATTCCCTCAAACCCCGTAATCACGTTTCAAATTGAGTCTAAAGCGGATGGGACAGGAACACCCGTAAATTTGCAAAATTTGGCTCTTAATGCCAACGAAGATTTACATTTAATCAAGCGAGAAGATGGCACTTTTGTAGAACAAGTCAGTGATGTCAAATGGCAAGTAATCAGCTTATCAGATCCCAAAGAAAATAGCTTACAAAGCAGTAGCGACGGAAGCATTCATGCCACAGCAGCTGGCCAGTTTAAAATTAGAATTATATCTCCCGAACTTTCAGAAGATGTGTTTTTAGATATGAACGTTGAACCTGTAATGGAAAGCTTCAATCACCCTTATTATAACTTAGCCCTAGCGGATGTCTCTACACTATCAGACTCAACCGTTCCGTCCCTGATTGATGGAACGACTTACACTCGCTTAAATCCCTACTCCGGAAGAAATTTGACTGTTGATGGAGCTGTTACATGGACAGGTTCTTCAAATATATTTTTAAGAGCCGACACTCTCACTTTCCAAAACAATGCGATCATCATAGCTGATGGAAAAAACTACGTTAGCAATAGCATTGCTGGAGCTGGCGGTAGTGGCGGTGGAGCACCTACTGGCTGTGGAGGTACTGCCGGAGCTGGTGGAAGCAATGGCGGGAATGGAGTGAATGCTACAGGTGGTAGTTGCATGGGCACTGCAGGGGTCGGATACGGCTCCACATATTCAGTGGGCTTTAGCCACTATGGCATAGGGGGTGATGGTGGCAACGGCTCGAATTCTGCCAAAGGATCAGGGTCAAATGGTGCTGGAGGAGGCGGAGGCGCCACTTACAACCTTTGGGGCGGAGGGGCCGGCGGTGGAGGTCTAATTGTTATTGTCGCAAACACGATCTCTGGAAATGGTATGATTCGAGCAAAAGGTGGAGACGGACGTCATGGAGTTTACAGTGTGAAGGACATTCCAGGTGGCGGCGGCGGTGGTGTAATATTTGTCGCTACCAAAAACTATAGTGGCAACCTGCAGGCTTCAGCAATGGGAGGAAAAACAAACGGCGGGCTTAATTATTCGGGCCAGGAGGGAACCGCCCGAATTTTTCAAATTATGCCTGATGACTCCCTTATTGAAAGGAATTTCACAGACTCCTGGGATGATACTGGGGCCTTCACGCCAAACAATTCTACAATACCCTACCCTATTTCTATCCTTCCCGATCCCAATAGCCTCTCTGATGAGACTTTATCAGATACAACGATTAATGGTTATATTTATACGAGAATCAATCCCTACACAGCAAAGCAACTTACAATTAGTGGGACCGTACAACATGAGCTGAGAAAACCCAGCGCTATATTTTTAAGAGCGATAGATCTAATTTTCTCTCCCGGCTCGATGTTAAGTGCCAATGGCGAACCGGGACATAATGGACACTATGGCGGAGAAGGTGGAAACGGCGGAGCTGGTGGAACGGGATGTTCACAAACCGGAAAACAAGATGTGTCATCGGGTGGTGTAGATGGCCCGCGCGGAGGAGGAACTTGTCCGTCCGGTGGAGGAGTCGGGTGGGGCTCGTTTTACTCTGATGGGTTCTTCTATGGTACTGGAGGAAGAGGGGGAGATAGTGACATAAGTGCCGGTGGTTTGGGTTCAAATGGAGCCGGAGGAGGAGGACACGCCACTTACAACCTCTGGGGAGGCGGAGGTGGAGGCGGTGGCCTAATTGTTATAGTCGCCGAAAGCATTAGTGGTCCCGGAACAATTACAGCTAAAGGGGGCGATCGAAATGGTTCGGTTCAAGTAAACGGTGCTGGAGGAGGAGGAGTCATTTGGATAGCTACGAAAACTTATTCTGGAGAACTCACCATAGATGTTTCCCATGGAGTGGCCAATGGTCCAAACGCTACAGCAGGCAAAGCTAGGATTTTCAAGATAGAATCCGACAATTCACTTACTGAAAAGAGCTTCGATACCGCGTTCTAGCCGGTTCCCCTCAAAATAGAGACGAAATAAGCCGATTACAAGTCACTCATCAAATTTATTAAAGACGGATGATCGATAAACGGATTACGGATTCCTTGGAAATAGTAAATCTTTTCTTGTTTCATTAATTCATCTAGGTCCACCGGATCTTGTTGATGCCACTTTCTTAAAAAGTACTCCTGCTCTTGAGAAAGGCTCGCATTGTAACGAATAGCAAAGTAGAAAAGAGAACGGGCTATATCACCTTTGATTTCATTCGGTGGCTCAAAGTATGTTGCTGAACTGCCCCTGACCGCATGGCCTCTCTTGGCCGCTGCACATGTCTTTGAGGTCGTTTTATACACTTCGCCAAACTCAATATTTCCTCTTGAGCTATTAATTCGAGTACTGACTGGATACAGAATAAATAGATCTGATTTTTGCTGTTCAAGCCGAAATTGCCTATTGAATTTACTCTGAGGCCATGAGTGTTCAGTATTTAAAACGTTATGATCAGGAATCAAACCAGGACCTATTGTTCCTCCGACCTGTTGAGAGCTATAAGACGTATTACAATAAACGTCTTTAAGATAATACTGATCTGATTGAATTAAGAAAATATCACCGAATAACTTTTTGCGAGCATCGGAATACGAAAATGTAAGATGTTGGTAACAGCCTTGAGTTCTGCCGACTTGACAGCTTGTGATTTCATCCCAAGTACCTTCATTAAATATATGAGTTGATGAAAGAATAGTATGCAACTCCGCCCGCAATGAATTTTCATTGAGACCATTTTGTAAATCTATATAAAATTTTTCTCCGTAGTAGGTTATTGGACGTTCACCAGTTACTGTAATATTGGCGAATGCGTGAAACGACAGCCATAAGACGACTAAGCCAAGACTCCATCTTATCATATACTCCCCTTATCCTTAGGATTGATGTTCCCTTTCCGTGAGAACGACTAAAGGCTAGCATGGAGGGCTTATTTTACCTATATGAAAATGACGTGCTTATGTTAAATATCTGCAAGGAACCTAGACTTAAGTTGTGATTAATGATCCTGCCAAAGGAGATTCATTTAAAAAGGACCTGACGCAAAATCCAAAGAAAGAAACCAGTCCGTTGACGATTCTCAGACGACTTTATCGCCCCTTGAATCTATCGCCCCACTTTCGAGGACGCTTGTGACTTTTTCCTTTATCCCCGACAGGTCGCTGGATGTGACGTCCTCTATGAATTTGACTGGGACCACGTTTTACATCTGATCGAGACGAACGGGAGACCCCTGAAGACGAAGAAGGTGCTTTAGATTTTCCAAACACTGTAGGGCCACTTGCTTTTTCTTGATTGTGCAGATCTAGCCCTTTTCGTTTTCGTTTTCGATTTCTTTGAAACTCTTTTTGTACCAATTGACGAACTTCTGATTTCGGGCGAGGCTCTTTCCTTTTAACGTTCCGAACTCGATTTTTCATTATGAGTTTATCAAAAGCTCTAATATCATCTTTGGTGGCAAAGATGATTCCGTCTTCCGCCACCGCCGAAAACGTTAGTATGAGGGATACTATAAGTAAGATATTCTTCATGATGTCCTCGCTTTAACGGGTTGGCGCATCTCACTTACAGACTTTTCGAATCGAATCTTAATTTCTCTTTCTTCTAGGACTTCTCCAGCCTCATCAAAGAAACGAACTTTTACTGGTTTAATACCTTCTTGTGTTCCCTTAATTACAAAAGGAAATACATCTCCTTCAAAGTCTTTCGGCCAAGCAAAAACCAAACTCTGTTTTTCTTGAAGATCCGAAAATTCATCTGAATGAAACAGTAGGCCTTGAGCCAAAACAATCTCTGCTTCAAAGATATTTTGGTTGTTTAGTTGATCCATCTCCATACGAACGACATATGGCTTATCAACCAGTGCCGCAAAATGAACAGCTTTAGTAGGCAAATTTTGAATCGATAAGAACACTATCGCAGTCAAAAGCGATCCCACAACAGAGGATAAAAGAGCAAAGCCCCACTGTCTTTTCCTTAAACGCTTTTCTCGAACTTGTGCAAGAACACGAGTCGACATATAAACGTCTGGCTGAGGTGTAAACTTTTTTGCCAGTTTTAGTAGGTTTTCCGTATTCTTTTCCATTAGTTACCTCTTGTTTAATAGACGCATAAAAGATGACATTCGTTTCATCTTTTTTACTTTTTTAACTGGCTTTTTTGTACTCATCATAGTCAGTCAAAAAAGCACTCCTTGCTCGATGAAGTCTAGAACGAACAGCCGCCTCAGAAATATTTAATATCTTTGCAACCTCTAAATAGGAATACCCTTCCATATCAACCAAAATCAAAACTTCCTTTTCTGAGACATCCAATTGTTCTAAAACAGCTCGAATGGTCAACACTTCCTCTGGTACGGACTCACCGGCTTCGCTTTCCTCAGGTAAATTATTTGAAAGTGAA
>JAGRAG010000076.1 GCA_020435025.1 Bdellovibrionales bacterium
ACCAAAATATTCCATTTTTTAAGGTGAACATTCAAAAACTGCTCAATAAGGCTTTATCGCGAGCAATCCTTTTTTGTAGCGCGCTTGGTCTTGCCTTATCAATACAGTACATTCCTCAACCGTACGTTTTTCCCATTCCCCTCCTGGCTCTCTTTCTCTTGTGGTTAAGTGCCGGACCTGGATTTTATGTTGTTTTTCTGTTTTATGGAGCGACTGTTTATTTCTTTTCAATCAAAAGCTTAGAGATCTTATTTCCCGATGATTCCGTTTTATTTTCCCATTATTTACCCGCAACAACCATCGGCGTAACAATTGGATTTGTTACCATTCTCGTCTTTGGACTGCTTTCTCGGTGGTTACTTTGGATGGGAAATATTTTGTATGCCATTTTGCTACTTATCGTAAGCACATGGGCGACGCACAAATTTCTTGCCTTTTTGGCATCATAAAGAAAGACTGTCTCTACCTTATAAATTTTACTGAATTGTTCGCCCTATCGACAAGCCGACCTATTATCTCTACTTATATTTACCTAGAATTTTTACCAGATCCATTTACGACTTTTCTCTGACTAAGAACACTTTTTGCAATCCCTCTTGCATTTTCTTATAAGAAAAGTCCCTTTCAGACATTTCAAAAGAGGTATTTTATGAGACTGTTATTAATACTCGCTACGAGCCTGAGTGCTCTAGGAACACTGTTTCCCTCATCGGTCTCTTGGCTTACCCTAAACTGAAGATCACTCCAGAGGTTCAAAAAGCCTTTTCTGACGTGATTTCCTATGCTGAAAAAAAGCACTACCGTAAAGATCTTATCTTTAACGATGATTTCTCCAAAGAGGCCTTCGAGCAGTATCTCAAGTTAGTTTCTCCTGATAAAGAACTCTTTACAGAAGCCCAAGTTGCAGCCATGAAACCGCTTTCACTCATGCTAGATGATGCGATGAAAGATAGAAATCCCGAAGTGGCTATCGAGTTACTCCATCGCTCAATGGGCGCTATCGAAAAAGAGATCGCCTACAAGAAGTCTCAAGCCCTACAATTAGATGCCTCTCGCCTCAGAGCTTCCATCAAAGCTGGAAAAGCCCTCTCCGAAAAGCCATTTACTGATAAGGAATTTAAAGACCTCCAGTGGCCTAAAAACGAAACAGAGCAACAGTCCAAATGGCAAGAAGAAATTGATACAGCCATTTTCGAGTACTCTCAGCAAGAATACACCCTAGAGGAAACCAGAGCCGCCCTCATCGATAGTCAAAACAATATCGGCAAGAAAATTGATTCCACGACAACATTAGATGCCTTAGCCAATTTACTCAACTCGATATTTAAGCTTTACGATCCTCATACAGCTTATCTTCCTCCCGCATCCAAAAAAGAATTTGATACAGAAATGAGTCTCTCGTTTTTTGGGATCGGCGCTAAGCTGGAAAGAAAGAAACGTTATGTTACAATCTCAGAAGTTCTTCCCAGTGGGGCCGCTGCCAAAGAAGGTTCTTTAAAAAAAGGAGATCGTATTGTTGGCATTCAAACGAGTGAAACAGACGAAAACAAGAATGTTATAGGATGGACAACAAATGACGTGACGAATCTCATTCGAGGTCCCCAACACACTCCTGTTTGGGTTTCAGTGATCGGAGAACATGAAAGCGACATGGCACAACCAAGAGTCATCCAAATCATTCGCGATAAAGTGGAAATTGAAGACGAAAGTGCTTCATTGCACTTCTTTCAGACAGAATACCAAGGCCGACTCGAAAATATTGCCGTCCTTAGGATTCCTTCATTCTATGCAGATTTTCAAGCGATTCGCAGAGGAGACCCTAACCCAAAGCGTGTTGCTACTGATGTATTTAATCTACTAATGGAAGTTCATAAAAAGCGAGTGATGCGACTGATTATTGACTTAAGAAACAACGGCGGTGGCTCCCTTGGAGATGTTCTGGCGATGGCCAGCTTTTTCATTCCTGAAGGGCCACTTCTTTACACTAAAGACAGCAAAGGCACGGTAGAAGCTTATCATGATTTTGGATGGTAAGGAAGTCG
>JAGRAG010000077.1 GCA_020435025.1 Bdellovibrionales bacterium
TCATTCATCCCCGAGATCTGTTTCGCTTTGGCTGTCAAACAAATGCTTCAAGTCTTGTTATCGCACACAATCACCCTAATGCCTCACCTGTTCCCTCAGAGTCTGACTTAAAGCTCACCTCTCGTCTTGTCGAGGCTGGCAACCTTATGCAAATTCCTGTCGTCGACCACCTGATTTTGAGCCGGCATTCCTATCTAAGTTTTAGAGATTTAGGTTGGATTGAGGCAGGCAAAAGAAATCAAAGCCTCTTCCACGGTTATAAGTAAATGAACCGCAGCACAAATCGATTTAAACGAGAAAAGGGCAATATAAGTTTTAAAGTCACTCCTCGGCTTCAAACAAAAGAGGCTCACGCTTTCGAAGCTCTTCAACCTTAACAACATTTAAATCATCATCGAATTCAATTAGAAATCCTTCAGCCCGTGCCTTAGCCTTAACTTCCTTTACGAATCCACGCCGATACTCTTGGTCATATCTTTGCATCCACTTTTTTCGGGCTATGATCATTCGAATTCGATCATCGGGCCCCATGCGCTCCGGCAAAAGTGACTCTCGATTTAGATCGCGCATCACCTCTTCAGAAGTGCTCTCTTCAACTATATCAACTCCAGGCTTCACCAATGGTTCCGGTGATCTTTCAATAGGGCCAATTTTTTCCATGTTGATCGGAGGCGTTTTCATGTTGCCTAAAGCGGTAGAAACAGCACCCAGTTCCAGCTTGGTTTGAGTGTGAGCTAAATGCCGATTGATCACCGCATCTTCAGAGGGTTTTGTTAACTCCGTAGTTCCCACTTTGCTTGGTGCCTTGGAGCTGAGATCAAAGCTTTGCTCACCTGGATCCAGAACTAACCCCAAAATTAACCAACCGATCATAGCGGCCAATAAAAACAGCCCCCACTGTTGGAAATCTATGCCTTTATTTTCGATATCCCATTTGTCATCCATAAGGACATCATAATGCAAATTTACAGCCAGAGAATATTTATTAACTATTTGTTTTTACTCGTCTTTTTTTGAGACAACGACATAAATCTGTACAGCTGTTTTGAGAGTGACTAAATCTTCAACACACTTTTCGTTCGTAAGTGCTTTTTTAACAGGAGCAAATGGCTCTCGTTTTTTGTTATCATTGTTAAACAAATTTTTTGCAACTCTGACGCAGACCCTAAGTACTAAAGAGAGTATCTTGATTGTGAATAAAATTTTAGCTTATCTTTCAAAAAATCATAGGAGAGGTTTTCATGTCTAAATTCATTCACATCGCATCTTGTATTTTACTGACTCTTTTTTTCTTTAGCTGGACCGCGACAGCATTAGAACCTTCAACTCAAACTCGGATGACCCAATTGGAAGTAGAGCCTGAGGCAAACCCCGAAGATCCTCAAGGCTGGTGGTTGTTCCTTGGAGCCAATTCAGGATTTGTCTCTTCAGAGACGGCTCGTTCGGACGAATCCTATGCCAACGGCGTACAATTATCAGCTAAGGCTCTTGGATCGTATTATTTTACAAATCGACTCTGGGTTTTCGATGCAGGAATTGGTATGCAAACCAATCAATTTGAAAGTGGTCAAATTCACCGATCCTCTAATGCGCTTGCTTTGGAGTTCAGTTCGAGATATCGATTCCAAAGTCCACGATTTGCTGGTTGGCAAGTTGGACCGGTCATTCAAACATTCGTTTTAGGTGACGAAACTTTTTTTTCTGATAGCACAGGCTTTGCCACTTTTATTGGAGCCGACATCAATTATGAAGTTGTTTGGCGAGAGAAATGGCCCGTTCGATTTGGTGGACGTTTCGTTGGTGATATCAACGTAGACCATAGGAATATCCTCACCGCTCTTTTTAATATCGAAATCGGTTTTCCTCTGGAGAAAGGGAGAACGCTTGCTGAGCTAGAAGAAGACAATGTAGATTATATAGAAGAAGAGGCTGCTGTTGAAACGACTGAGGAAGTTCCTCAACGACGATCCGTTTCTTCCGCATCTGTTCCATTAAATTATCAAGGTTTGAAATACAATATGGGTGAGGTAGAAGCTTCTGCAAAAGATCGAAGATACCTTCAAGCACTAGGAAAAAAATTGGCTGAAAATCCTAATCTCTTTCAACAAATTGTTATCGTTGGCCACACAGACTCTAAAGGGAAAAAATTGACCAATGAGATTCTCTCACACTCTCGAGCTCAGTCCGTTTTAAGAGAGATTGCAGAACAAGGTGTGCCCGTAGAAAAAATTAGCCCTGAAGGACGAGCCGATTCTCAGCCCGTTTTTGAGTCAAAATCTGATATCCGTAACCGTCGAGTGGAAATTCGATTCCTTGGCGTCAACGACGTTAATGAGCTGAATCGAGTTATGGATGAGGCTCAGAAAAGCATCACAAAATAAGACTTCATCAACAGAAGATGGCCGAACTTCGGCCATCGCTTTTTTTGTCTTTAAATCGGTGGTTTATCCTCACTTTAGGCCCGACGTGACTTTTAGAAAACCATCTTGCGTTTTGACGAGATTCTAAGTTACTTTGATTCGTTGTCTTTGGCGAGGGAGTCCGTCGTTTCCATGGTTTTTTATTATACCGTTATCATCACTTTAATTATTGCCTTATTGGGTTTGCTTCTTCTTTTTTGGAGAAGCCTGCTTTCTCGAAATCAAACTCAATCAGAACTGCAAGCCGAGCTCACAAAAAGCCGCATAGAAGAGGCTCGCGCTGTAGAATCCCTCAGTGGCAAGCACGCCCAATTAGAAAGTGCCCAACTTCGCATTAAAGAGCTGGAAGAGTCCGTGCTTCTTTTAGAAAGACAGAATGCCGAAATTTCGACGGAATTATCTTCTAGTAAAAGATCTCTCGAATCTGAAAAAGCCACTATTAAAGAAGTTCAGGAGAAGCTGACCGATTCTTTCAAAAATATTGCCTCCGAGGTGCTTCACGGAAGTAACAAGCAGTTTTTAGATTTGGCAAAAAATCAATTTTCTAAAGAGCGCCAAGAGGCGGCCGGTGAATTCGATCATCGAAAAGAAGCTATTCGAAACCTTGTCTCTCCGTTACAAACTATTTTAGAGAAGTACCAAAAGGAAGTCGCACAGATCGAAAAAGAAAGACAACGATCTTATTCTACAGTGGAAACTGAACTAAAACGCGTGATTGAAAGCAACTCTACGCTATCTGCTCAAACAGTAGCGCTGACCAATGCACTAAAAAAACCCAATGTCCGCGGACGCTGGGGAGAAGTCCAACTGCGAAACTGCATTGAACTCGCTGGTATGTCGGAGTATGCGGACGTGACTTTTCAAGACCAACACGAAAAGGAAGACGGAAGAAAGCTCTTTCCTGATATGACCGTAAAAATGCCGGGAGGACGAATTGTTGTTGTTGATAGCAAGACTCCTCTTGATGGCTTTATTGCCTCTTTAGAAGCCACCTCAGAAGAGGAGCGACAGCTTGCAATGATTCGTCACGGCCGACACGTAAAAGAACACGTTCAAAAATTGGCAGCCAAGGATTATGCTCGAGCAATTGAAGAAGCCGCAGACTTTACTGTGATGTTTCTACCAAACGAGTCTTTTCTCTATGCCGCTTTAGAGGGCGAACCAGACATAGTGGAATATGCATTAAATAAGCGAATTTTGATTGCGACTCCACCAACCCTTGTGGGTTTGTTAAAGGTGATTCGCTTTGGTTGGAATGAAGAAAAAGTTGCAGAAAACGCCTCTAAAATTTTTGAAACTGGTAAAGAATTACACAAAAGACTGTGCGATTTTATTGAAGCCTATACAGAAATAGGGCGATCTTTGGAAAAAGCTCATAACTCTTATGAAACTGGATTAAAAAGACTAGAAAGTCGCGTCTTGGTTCAAGCTCGCCGACTTGAAGATCTTGGTGCGAAAAGCACAAAAGAGCTTAGTAATTAGTAAGGAGGAAAACCATGAATCAAGACTGGCAAAACCCACGACAATTCCCTTCACCTTGGGTGAGAAGCCCAGATAATGTCCTCGGCGGTGTCTGTGCAGGAATTGCCGATAAATTAGGAGTTAATCCTCTTTTTATAAGATTGTTTTGGGTGGGACTTGTTCTTTGCGCTGGAACGGGAGTGTTTCTGTATCTCGCCTTGTGGATTTCTCTACCAATACGAGGAGATTACGACGCTCTCACTCGTCCCGTTTTTTTAGGAGTTTGTTCTAGAATTGCTCAAAAATGGAAATGGGATATTGGCTTGACTCGGTTTGCTTTTGTTATGGCAACAGCGCTATCCCTTGGACTGACCCTATTGGTTTATTTGGCCATCCATTTTTTTATGCCCTCGAAAAATTCTGAAAAGATCATTTACAAATAAGGATGCCTGTAAGGACGCCCGTAGGGACGCCTGTCCATATATACGTCAGACTCATATGTCACCTCAACTGGCGGCTTTTTATTTGACGGGCTTATACCCCTCTTCGATGGCTTTTTGCTCGTCCGTTGCTCGTTCGGCTTCTTTGAGCTTTTCCCTTTCCTGGAGTTTCTGCTCTTCAGCAGAGTAGTCTTCGCGGCTCATAACATCATCATGTGTACACCGATACAATGTCCAACCCAAAGCAAATGAACAAACTAAGACAGCTAAGGCTTTAACGAGTCCTTGTAGTTTCACGGCGTTCTCCTTGCTGTTATTTTATCTCTGAATTTTTAACTTTGGGGACTTTCTGCCCGACTTAGAAGAAAATTCTAGACCTATTGCGGTTTTTTACCTGTCGCACGTACACATTTTCCCGAAGACACCTTGGGCAGGTAGAGCCTTTCACGCTTCATAACTTCAAACACCTTAGGGTTTACACCGTCGGGTTTTTTTCCACTTCTCACTGCATTTCGAATCACTGTCGAAGACAGAGAATCGTTGTTGGTGTGAAGTGGAATGACTTCAACAAGTCCATATGATTTAGGCAACAAGCGCTCATCCCCTTTTTCTCGAATGTTTACCACCATTTTATATCGACGAACAAAATCATCGTTTCGATGATTAAATCGCGCCTCAAAATCCGAGCCGTAACGAGTGATCGAATCACTTCCAAGAACATGGTAAATATCCGCTTGAGGAAAACGGCGCATCAGTTCCTTAATCACTAATAAAATATCCCATCCGCTATAAGCCTGCTCTAAAGCCGCGTCGGGAAACCTCGCATGAGGTAGATGCTCAAAGGCGGCCATCGCCATTTCTTTGCGAATTTCGTAGGGTGTTGCCTCTGGTTTATGAGGACTCGCCAAGTTCGCCATGACATAAGAAACATGCAACCGTTCTTGACGAATCGCCGCCTCAACAATGGAAGTGTGATTATCATGGGTAGGATCTAATGTTCCGGCGAAAACCCCTATACGGGTGTGGGACCGATCTTCGAGAAAAAACTGCCTTCCATCAGCCCAGCTGAACGGAACCACAACACAGATTAAGACACAAAAAAAGAGCTTTGTAGCTCCTTGCTGTCGAATCACTTACTCATCCTCTTGGTCACATAAATATAATTCGGGGCATCATAGCCGTTGCCAGCGACTCTGCCAACTTGAGATCGCGATCAAGACCGCATTTTTAATATTTCTGAAATTTATTCTCGTTACTTCCGTAAGGTTTACAGCTTTTTATGCGGCCTTTTTTTTCAACCATCAAAATTCCTGGTAAAGGGCCATACCAAGATAATCCTGGCTGCCAATGGGGATCACCATCCTGTTCTTTCCCACCAATTGAGAATTGCTATGCATTTTTTGAGACAGCGCCCGACCATAAGCCGTACCGATGCAAGCCCCCATTATCACATCGTGAAGGAAGTGTTTGTTGTCATTAATGCGGCTGAATCCGGCAACAGCCGCCAGAGAGTAGGCAGGCATTCCCCATTTCCATCCATGCTCTTCTCCGACAACGGCCGCAAAAGCAAAAGCCGTTGTGGTATGGCCCGAGGGATAAGAGCGATAGTTTTCAGAGTTTCCCGGTCGTCGTTGTTGAACCGTAACCTTTAAAATCGAAGTGAGAATTCCCGCATGAAGAGTGGCTCGAATCATCAGCCCTGAGCGATTTTTGGAAAGCCCTTTATCACGATACCAACCATCTATGTACATTCCAGCGGCATATGCTAAATTTGGAACCCATTCTCCCATAGATCTAAAAAACGAAGCTGTATCACCAAGTGGTTGACGTTGCGAAACGCTGTCTTGAAATGGGTCCACGGTATGCTCTCTAGTTGCCAGTAGCGTTGCTGTCGCAGCGAGGCCACCAATAAAATATTGACGATTTTCATTCAAATAGGGTTCTTTAAAATCTCCCCAAGCTCTTTGCCAAAGCGATAAAGACGAACTCTCTGGAGGCGTTTCAGTTTCTGAAAAAACTGTTTCGGCACAAACGACAGCCCATAAAATAAAGATAGTTTTCCAAATCCACATCATATCTGTTTTCTTAAAAAATATAAGATCCCTTTCTAAAGACCTTGTTCATATTGACATAAAAGCATCTTTGTTCAAGGATTGCGGCATTGTCAAAATTTGCGTTTTTGTTCTTGCCACAAAGGCCAATCCAAAGATTGAATGTTTGGGTCCCTCAAGGGCAAATGACAAAATAGCGAAAGCAATTGGAAAAATGAACTTAATAGCAGTTTTTGTCTCTATTTTAATGGGGATCACCTCGTCTTTTTCGGTATATGCACAGACTGCAGATACTGAACAAACATCTGTTCAAGAAGGTGAGCTCTCCGAAATTAAGGTTCCTAGATTTTGGGATATGGTGACCAATCTTCCCGAAGATTGGGCGATCTGGGCTGACGAGACATTCGCAAAAGAAAATTATGGGAATCTTATAGG
>JAGRAG010000078.1 GCA_020435025.1 Bdellovibrionales bacterium
GCCTGGCGAGGACTGTCTGAGCATGAAGTGTGGTGCGGCTGAAAAAAATGGGCTGCGACGAAATAACGCAGTAGGAACTGGAAAAAGTGTCAGGCGCCATTATAAAAGCTCTGTGGTTTTAGGGGGTTGGAGGGATGAAAAAAGAGGGGAATTTTGGAAAATGTCCTAAAGTGATACGACTAAAGTACCGATAGGAAAGTTGAGATTGGGAGAAGGTATGAGCCAAATTAAAAAAGTCTTTAAGGCCCTTGTATTGGTAGTGATGATTTTTAGTTTTGTTTTCAGTGCCATTGCAGAAGATGGACAGGGTGAATCCAATGGGCAGCAGCAACAGCCCAATGATAACAGTATTAACAACAACGCTAATGTGGGCAAGAGTAACTCAAGCTCAGCTTCGAAAATCAATACGGTCATTGGAGTTGGAATGATTGCCTATGGTACTTACTTATTGGCTCAACAACCATCTAACCCTTATGGAGCCGTTTTAATAGCTATGGGGGGCATGGCTCTCGCTCAGGCCGGTGCTGACAGTGGAGCGGCTGGAGCCTATGGCAATGTTGAAGGCCTAACGGGAACAACTCTTCCTGGTTGGACAGGGGTTGGCGTTGGTGGAGGCGATGAGGGCGGTGGCGATGGTCTGACAAGTGCCGGTTTTGGAAACTTAGGTCCCGATGGATTGGCAGCGTTAAAAAAGGCCGAAGATTTGGGTTTTAAGTTTGATGCCGACAAAGGTGTTGTGACTGATCCCGACGGAAAAGAAATTCCCTTTGCATCGATCAATTCTGGTTCAGCGGCAGGAAGTGGTGCATCTGGGTTTACTTCTGGAAACTTAGATGCAGGAAAAAAATACGCTAATAAACTTGCCAAAGAGGCTGCTGACAAATACAGCGTCGGAACTATGGGCTTTGCCGGAGCCGGCGGTGGAGGCGGAGGAAGCCATGCTGGGGCTGCTGGGGCGGCCAATGATCCCTTCTCTGATTACTTAAAGTCCCTTAATAAAAAGAAAAAGCCTTCGCGTAAGCCAGCGTCTGTGGCGGGCATGAAAAAGCCTTTTGGCAGCGATGTCATCGGAGTGAGAGCCGATAACATTTTTGAAATGATTCATCGTCGGTATAAACAAAAGCGGGACAATAAAGAGTTTATTGAAGGACCCGTTGGCCGAGGTTTGTAAACCAATTATGAAAATAGAATTTGATTTCTTAAAGTGCTGTTGATCAAAGGCGGTAAATGGGGACCAATCACGCAGTTCTCAAGCTCCATACCTTGCCCTATGTGGCAATCATCGCCGATCACATTAAAACCCCTCAGCCTCACCCCCGGAGCTATTTGCACTCGATCTCCAGCAACAAGAAAACTTCCATTTAATACAGACTGACCATCGCTGGCCTTACCTAAAAAGAAGTCCTGACTGAGATTAGCGTTTGGGTAGTATCGCTTTAGGATTCTTAAAAGATCGCTGTGGTGCGAGTCAGATGGATTAAAAAGGTGATTCACACAAGATTGAGTGGCTTGCAAATAACTGGTAGGGTCCCCTGTCTCAAACCAGAGTAGATCTTCTTGAGTAAAGGCACACACTTTTTCTCCATGAGCGATGGCGGGAAGAAGACCGTCCTTCAGAATATGGCTTTCTCCAGAGGGAGGAAGATATTGAAAGATTTTTTCAGAAAGAACCATGATTCCCGTAAAATGCAGACCTTTTGAATTTTCAGAAAGTGGTATTTTGCTAAATCCTAAAATATGATTTTCGGGAGTCACCCAAACACCATTAAATCTTGATCCGACTTCGGAATGAGCACAGACTAGCATAGTTGCTAATCCTCCGAACTCTAGATGGGCTTTTAAGAGAGGTTTTAGAGATTGGAGGTGCGGAAAGAGCATCACTTCGTCACCATTTGCATAGACAAATAGACCCTGCTGATTGTCCCTTAAAAGGGCCTCTTTTGCATGCACAAGGGCACCTCCACTTCCTAATATATCGGGCTGCTCATCAGAGAAGGTGACATCATAATCTCTGTCGACAGTCAGTCTTTCAACAACGGATTTAACGGTGTCGGGGAGGTGGTGGGTATTGACTATCAAATGGGTCAATCCGGACTTTTCTAAATGGGCTAGAGGAAATCCTAAAAGTGGCACGTTTAAAAAGGGAAGAGCGGGTTTAGCTTGCTTTTCTGTGTAAGGTCGAAAACGTGTTCCTTTGCCTGCGGCAAGTATTAGGGCATGCATGGCGGCTCGTAGTCGTGTTCAAGGACACCATGGTCATTCAAAATATGATAAAAATCTAAAAATTCATTTTGACGTTCTAAGTGTTTAGCAACTTTTCGGATCGTTGGCGCAATGTATTTAAGGTATCGTGTATCCTGTCTCATGTTATAAAAACTAGAGAAACTTCCACAGGCTTTAAAACATCTTTGAATGATCTGCAAATTCATCACTTCATTAAAATGGTCTTGGGAAAAAGAAGTCGAACGAGAAAGGGTTGATTTATCCAAATAGTCATTAAGAATTTTCTTTCCAAGGACCTCGGGAATCTTCACATAAGAGTCGTGAATCAGACTGACAAGGTCATACTGCACAGGACCCATACGGGCATCTTGAAAGTCAATGACACGCATTTTTCCTAATTTTAGCATCACGTTTCTTGAGTGATAGTCCCGATGGCAGATGACTTTTGGTTCCGCATCTAGTTGATGACAGATGTTCATAAAGATACGATCTAAAGCTTTTGATTCTGTCTCGTTCAACTTTATCTGACAAAACCCCTCTAAGAGATGTTTCCGTCCATAGTTCATTTCCCATAGTAGCTTTTCTGTATCAAAACTAATTCTAAAAGCGGTACAAGAACTTTGAATGTCCTGAGAAGCGACACCGTGAATTTTTACGACTTCATCAATGGCCTGTTGATAGTAGGGAAAGCTATCGTTAGGGTCTTGGCTTTCCCAAAATTTTCGTTCTAGTGTTAGATCTCCAAGATCTTCTAATAAAACAAGCCCCAATTGCGGAGCCTTCCCTATTACTTTTGGAACATGAATTTTGTGGTTTCTAAAATGAGAAAGTACGCTGAGAAAAGGATAGTTATCGTCATCGATGAAAGGCTCCCATTCCATAAGAACCCAAGAATCTTCCTCTGAGACAACGCGGTGATAAATGCGATTGCTGGCATCCCCAGCAAGGGGAAGGAGTTCAAATTCATCTGTATTTAAAGTCCTTCGAACAAACGACAATAAGTCCGTTTTTTTAGAGGAATCATCTCGTGGTGGTGTCAAAGGCTGGCTCCTAAACTGAATAGCGTTCAGTACTAGGTTGACAAAAGCTCACCGAAAACGCAAGAGCTTCTTGACTCCTCCTTAGTAGATACTAGATCAGGGATTCTTGAGGAGGTCTTTGATCGATTTTTGTGGCTTGTACGAAAGAACGCGCCACTTGCGTGGTTTGAGAAAGATTGAGTGTTGAAGAGGCGACGATGATGCTAGAGGAAAGACGCTTTAGTAGTTGTGGAACCATTTGTGGGTTGCTCTTTAACTCTTGCATAGGCCGTTGTGTAACCACTAAGATCGTTGGTCCTTCTCTGCCAGGAAGAGAGGCCAGATACTCCAAAATTCCACATTGTTGGTCGTTACTCAGGTCAAGAATTTCTGGAACCAATAAAGAAATACGTCCTAATTCGTAAATTCTTTGTGGGTTTTCTAGGCATCTCGGGTCTATGTCATTAGAAGAAACAAATGCAAAGCGATCACTGAAGTTGTGGATCTCTAGGGCTACTTTACGACCTGTAGAATCATCAGCCGAGAAAATCAGACAAGACAAGTTGAGTTCCGTAGACTCACCATCTTGCACAGAAATGTTAAAGTCATAATTTTGCCAGTGACCGACACTGTGTTGATCAAATAACGACCAATCGACAGAGTGATTTAAAGCAGTTTCCAATTGCGATTCTATTTCCTTTAAAGAGTCTATTTTTCTTAAAGAGGCTAAGGCAGAGCTAATCGTCAGTTGAATAGTTGTGTGGAGCTGTGCAATCTCTTTATGAGAAAGAGGACGATCCAAGCGAATGCGACAAGCACCACAGACTTCACCATTATAATTTATAGAACAGTAGAGATCTTTTTCATCAACGATACTCCAGCGGGATTTATTAAGCTGAAGTTCATAACGGGATCGAAACCCTTTAGATAGATCGTTTATTGGCACATAGGTTAAGTAACCACCGTAGATACGAGAGACCATGGTGGAAAGTCGCCCAACAATCTTATCAAATTGCTGCTTTTTAGAACCGGAACTAGGATTGTTGGACATACTTTCACCTACTCATTTCAACGTACAAAGTTAATGGACCCTTAAGGCAAGGAGTGTGCCACAATCGAAACTGACAAAAGATTAATCACATCATGAAATAATTAGCTATAATCCGATTTTTATAGCACGACCAGAACAATAACCACATGAAAATATTAGATTTTTTTGTAAAAGCAAAAAAGAAAAAATGCGGAGGAAAAAAGCCATTTGGAAAGGCCTTCACGGTTCAAATATTTCGATAGTCCTTTGCGAAAAAATTCTAAAATTTGTTGAATATTCATCCAGAAATTTTCGGTTCAATCTAGCGACTTTGATAAAGATTTAATGCAGTTAAATTGATAGCATATTCCTTTCTTGCAGATCGATTTTTTATCAAGATTTATCGTCGCTATTTGTCCTCAAAAGCGAGTTTGGATGGTGCGGGGCTCACGCAAGTGAGCGACGCTGCCGTCCACCTTATTTGAGCCTTTTGAGGACAAATAGCGACGACAAATCTTGATAAAAAATCGATCTGCAAGAAAGGAATATGGTTTCAATTGAACAAATGAGTTTGTAAAAAAGCAAAAAAAGGAGGCTTGAAAGCCTCCTTTAGCAACTTCAGTAGCAAAGTAATATTTAGCCCTTTAACATCTTCCGTTTATCAAGGCCGTACTTTTCCACTTTCATGATCAGACCGGCGCGACTGATACCAAGTTCCTTGGCCAGCTTCGACTTATTCCATCCGGTTCTTCTTAAGCCCACTTTGATCATTTCTTTTTCTAAATCTTCAAGTGCATCTTTCAAGCGCCCATGAACTCGCGCTCCTTGCACCTTGCCCTTTTCATTGGCTTCAAGAACCTTGGGTGAGAGCATGTCCGCAGTAATTTTACTTTCAGCTCCTGATAAAACCAGGGCTCGTTCCATTTCGTTTTGCAGTTCTCGAACGTTTCCTGGCCAAGAGTAATCATAGAGCTTTTCTAAGGCTCTTTTGGTCAGAGCCTTGCGGACGTTACTTTCGTTTTTTTGCGAGTTAGCTAAGAAAAATTCAGCCAACAAGGGAATGTCTTCTTTTCTTTCTCGCAAAGGTGGTACGGATATATTGATAACGTTTAATCGATAGTATAAATCCTCTCGAAAGGTTCCCTGTTCCACCATCTCTTTTAAGTTCTTATTGGTGGCCGCCAGGATTCGAACATCGACGCGTCTCATCTCTGTGGAACCAACAGGAATAAAAGTTCCTTCCTGAAGAACACGAAGCAGTTTAACTTGCATAGTCGGTGATGTGTCCCCAATCTCATCGAGAAAGAATGTTCCTTTATCGGCCATTTCAAAAAGACCTTTTTTATCTTTTACAGCACCGGTGAATGATCCTTTAACGTGACCGAATAGCTCCGATTCAAGTAAGTTGTCGTTGAATGCAGAACAGTTTTGAATCACAAAGGGCTTGTCTTTTCGATCGGAATTGTAATGGATGGCTCGCGCAATAAGTTCTTTACCCGTTCCGTTTTCGCCTTGAACTAATACTGTGCTACCGGCATGTTTAATTTTGTCTAAAAGAGAATAGAGGCTTTGCATGGGTTTGGATTTACCAATCATGTTGTCATACTTGTAACGACTTCCAAGCTCTTTGTTAAGTTCTTTGATACGATTTTCTCGTGTAGTGATTTCAAGATGAAGAGTGATCACCTCTTGGGCAACCAGCTCTACTAATTCTAAAAAGTGAGAGTGCTCTTGATTTTCAATAAATTTAATTGTGCTAATTGCTTTATCGATGACTTGTTCGCTTGCGCCGAAAGCTGCAAGGCGTTCGCGAACTTCGTTTAAGCGGTTGCTGGCGCTATCAGAGCTATTTAGAAAACCCATAGCGACGACAGATCCCATAAAGTCGTTATCAATAGTAATTGGCACAATAGCTAGATCATAACCTGCCGGATCCCATTTACGTATTGAGTAGCGATGCTCTGAGTGCCGAAGCTCTTCAAGCGTCTTAGAAACCAAATCCGTCAAATTTTCAGAAGCGGCGTTTTTTGTTAAAAGTGCGCTTACGGCAGGATTACAAAACTTTACACTTTGTGGTGCCATGCCTTTAAGCTGCCCTTGTTCGTTGGTAAAAACGATATCAATGTTCCACCAGCTACTTAGAATTTCTTTAAGTTTTTTGATTACATGTATATGTTCAAACTCGTCCCAATTGATCATCTTATACCCTTTTTCCTTTATCCCATTTTTAATCTGTCAAAATTTAGACACTGTACTTATCGTCAAGGAAGTAGACATTCTTAAGTTGCTTTACAGATTTTGTGAGAAAAGTGTACAGATTCGCGCAATTTCCATAGATATTAACGACTAAGCCCCTAGCATAACTTTATACAGTTCCCCCACCGTCTCATTATGAGACGTTCAAAAACAAAAAGGTGCCTGACACTTATTCCAGTCCCTACTGCGTTATTTCTTCCTACGGTCTTCGCATTTCACCCTTTAGCCCACTTCACGCGCAGTTCCGCAGCTGCGGTGCGGACATTTATGGCCGCTCCGCTGAGCGAGGACTGTCTGAGCATGAAGTGGGCTAAAGGGTGAAATGCGAAGACTGTAGGAAGAAATAACGCAGTAGGGACTAGAATAAGTGTCAGGCACCTTTTTACCTTTTTACCTTTTTAACGTTGAAGGTGGTAGTAGCGGAAGTATTCGCCTTTTTGGGTGAGGAGGACTTCGTGGGAACCGTGTTCAACGATCTGGCCCTCTTTTAATACCAAGATCCTGTCGGCATTGACGATCGTCGAAAGGCGATGGGCAATGATAAAGGCTGTTCGACCCTCCATCAGTTTCTCAAGGCCTTTTTGGACCTCTTGCTCGCTATTGGAGTCGAGAGCACTGGTTGCTTCATCTAATATTAAAATTGGGGCGTTTTTATAAATAGCTCTAGCGATGCTGATGCGTTGCTTTTCTCCACCGGAAAGACGGCTTCCCGAATCTCCAACGATCGTTTGTGTGCCTTCTTTACAGCGAGAGACAAACTCTTTAGCGTTGGCCATTTCGATGGCAGGTTCTATAGGCTCTTGAGGATTTGACATGTCTCCAATGCGAATGTTTTTTTCAATGGTATCACTGAATAAAAAAGTGTCTTGAGAGACAAGCGCAATATGATTGCGAAGATCTTTGAGGTCAATTTCGTTTATGGGAAGGCCGCCGATAAGAATTTGCCCGTCAGTGGGATCAAAAAACCTCTCTAAGAGATTTACAATGGTCGATTTGCCGCCACCACTCATGCCGAGTAGAGCAATTTTTTCTCCGCGCTTCACAGTAAAGGAAATGTTGCTAAGAACGGGATGCTCTCCGAAGGAAAAATTAACGTCTTTATATTCAATTTCTTGCCAATCCAAGGGAAAGGGTCGGGGAGTTGCCGGTTGTGGGACCGTGGAGTCGCTACTTAGTATGTGATTCATTCTCTCTAGGGCCACACTACACTGTTGAAGCTTTATATAAGCGTTTTGAATTTTTTTAATCGAATCTGAAAGCAGACCCAAAGCGAAAAGAAATCCCGTAAATTCTCCAATGGCCAACTCTTTGTTAAAGATTTTGTGACCCACCAAAATCAACAAAGGCACGAGCACCAGTACGGTCATAGATTCGGATATAGGGCTTGAAAACTCTTCGCGACTGAGAATCTTTTTTCGATAGGAGAGAAATTTTTTGGCCTGTTCATAAAATCTAGTCTGCATCTCATTTTCTAAATTATAAGATTGCACAATACGAGAACCATCCAAACTCTCCTTTAATGTTTTAGTCAGGTCCTCCATCGATTCTTGGTTGAGGTGGCCATACTTTCTAAGGCTACGAGCAATCTGTTTTAAAACGAGCATCACAAAAGGCAAAAACAGCAAAACGACGAGTGTCAGTTGCCAATCTTTATAAAGCGCAAAAGTTAAAGCCCCTACAACCATAAAGGGCTCTCTTAAAACAGCGGCGAGGTTATTAATGCCGTCTTGAATGACATAAATGTCATTCATCATCCGGCTCATAAGGCCAGCAGATCCTCGTTGGAATTCATGGTAGAAACTCATATTAAGTGTGAGGTATTTGTCCATCAAACGTCTACGGAATTTAACGGCGATCTGTTCGCCTATGTACTTCATCCAAAAAAGATGAAAGTAAGTAAAGATATTAGAGAGAATCCACGCTCCTCCCAGAGCAAACGGCCAGCGAAAGGCCATCTCTTTGTCGCCAATTTCCCAAGCGTGAATCAAACGATTTAAAATTTCCGGGGAGAGAGATTTCAAACCACTAATAAGGGCCCCAAAAATAAAGACTGCGACAATCGTTCCTCTGTATTCGGCAACATCTGGCCAAATCGCTTTTAAAATCCCGACAAAAGAACCAGGTTTTTTGGGTTTTACTTGATGACGATTTGCTGAGTCCATACTGATATCTCTTTCAATAACGGCTTACAAGCCACGGCCGGGGTTTAAAGATTCTACGTACTCTTTTAAGTAACTTCCCGTGTGGCCCTTTTTGCTATTCATTAACTCCTCAGGTGTTCCCTGATTGACGAGTTTTCCACCCTTAGCTCCAGCTTCCGGACCAATATCAATAATGTAATCTGAATTTCGAATGATTTCTAAATTGTGTTCAATCAAAATCACGCTGCCGCCAGAATCGACAAGTTTATTCAGCACCTTTAACAGCAAGTGAACTTCCCTAAAGTGAAGGCCCGTGGTGGGTTCATCTAAAATATACAACGTCCCTTTTTGGGTAGTGGAGTTAAACTCTTTGGCCACTTTAAGCCGTTGGCTTTCGCCACCACTTAGGGACCGAGCACTCTGTCCGAGTTGAATGTATTCAAGGCCCACCTCTTTTAGAAGCGTTAATGGACGGCGGACATTGGGGTAAGAGACGAAAAAATCGATCGCTTCAGAAACGGTCATGTGTAAGATATCGTAAATGTTCTTTCCCTTATAAGTCACATCCAAAACTTCTTTGCGAAACTTTTTACCATCACAGGCCTCACAAGGAATTTCGATATCGTCCATAAAAAGCATGTCGACCAATTCGTGGCCCAAGCCTTTACAGACAGGACAGCGACCTCCCGTAACATTTAAAGAAAAAGTTCCGGCTGTATAACCGCGAGATTTAGAGATCGACGATGCGGCCATGATGGCGCGAATGGCATCATACACTTTGAGGTAAGTTGCGGGATTGGAACGAGCCGTCTTGCCAATGGGGGATTGATCAATGAACAAAACGTTTTTGACCTGCGAAAGTCCATCAAAACCATCAAAATCATAGCCAGGCAAATAGTCAATTCTTAAAGCGCGAGCCAATGCTGGGTAAATGGTGTGGCTAATGAGAGAAGATTTTCCCGAGCCACTCACGCCGGTCACTGTAACTAACCGATTTAAAGGGATCGAGACATCAATGTTTTTTAAATTGTTTCCTCGGCAACCGATGGCCGTTAACACATATTTGTATTTTTTCATGTCAACCGGGCGAGGTTCGCGTAAAGGAACCCAGTTTTTGGACGGTTTTAAATAGGGAACCGTGTTTGAATCTGGGAATTCATAAAAGTCTTCGGGATCTCCTTCAAAGAGAATTTCCCCTCCATAGTGACCGGAGCCTGGTCCCATCTCGATAACATGGGATGCCGTCTTAATCACATCGTGATCATGTTCAACGACCACTAAGGTGTTTCCCAGATCGTTGAGCTTTGTCAAAACGCCAATCAGTCGGTCGTTGTCACGAGGGTGAAGTCCGATGGTAGGCTCATCAAGAACGTAAAGCGTTTGTGACAAAGCGACTCCCAATTGGTTTGCCAGATTTAAACGTTGAAATTCGCCGCCGGAAAGAGTCTTTGTTGGACGATCTAAGGTGAGATAACCCACCCCTACGTCACATAGATACTGGCACCGAGAAATGGCTTGCTCTAAAGGCTCTTCGCACATTTTTCTCTGTTGAGGAGTTAATTCAATAGATTTGAGGTTATCTAGCAGCACTTCGATGGTCATGGCGCTGTAGTCAGCAATGGTTAAGCCCTGAAGAAGAACCTGGTGGCTTTCCGGGCGCAAGCGACTGCCATGACAAGTCGGGCAGGTGAAGGGGCTTTTGTGTCTGGCAAGAAAGACCCTCACATGCATCTTATATTTTTTCTCTTCTAGGTGATCAAAAAAACCCTTCACTCCTTTGAAATCTTTATTGCCATCCCAAATTAGCTTCCGATGCTTTTCTGGCAACTCATCCCAAGGTGTGTGTTCACTGATCTTTGCTTTTTTGCAATAAGCTTTAAGATTTCGGCGATAGCGAGCAGCGCTGGGCATAGTAAAAGGTTTAATGGCTCCCTGTGCAAGGGTGAGAGCAGGATTGGGAATGACTTTTTGCTCATCAATATCGAGTAGGTTTCCAAAGCCTTTGCAGTTAGGGCAAGCACCAACAGGGCTATTAAAACTAAAAAGTTGTGCGGTGATGTTTGGAAATGTCCGCTCACAGGCAGAACAAGAAAAGGCCTCACTGCAGTGAAGAAGTCGTCCTTCGGTCGTTAAGACATGGGCGGTCGCAAAGATAGAATCACGTTGGTATTTCACACTGGCTTTATAAGCTTGTGACAAAGAGTCGATCAGTCGTCCCTTATCTTCTTTGCGAAAGGCCATGCGGTCGATCACTAGATAAAATTCTGTCTTTGGTAAGCCTTTTTTGGAAAATTTCGCGTCACAAAGGTCAAAGATATCTCCGACGGTGACGGTTTCATAAGGCTGAATGTCCGTGGTGTCTCCCGTTTTTTTAGCCTCGCTTAAGACTTTTTTCGTTGATTTTTTAACGAGTTTTTTGGCGGCCTTTTTTGAAACCCTTGTTGAGGTATTCTTTTTGGTTTTTTTCTTGGCCGCTTTTTTAGCAGTGATTTTTTTTGACGAAGTCTTTTTTGCAGTTTTTCGAGCTGCTTTTGGTAAATAGACTCTTAAATATCCCTCTTTTAATAGGTGGTCTAAGAGTTCTTTGCCCTGTAAAAGTCGACCCTCTACGGGAATTCGACAGAGAATGTATCCTCTGTCGCCATCAAAGTTTTTTAAGACCTTTTCTGCAGACGAAGTAGGAGAGTCTGTTTCTAAAGTGATATGGTGCTCAGGGCAATAAGCATGGCCGAGCTTTTCAAATAAAAGTCTTAAATAATCCAAGACTTCGGTGATTGTTCCGACATTAGAGCGAGAGGATTTAACTCCATTTTTCTGCTCTATCGATACAGCGGGAGGAATGTTTTCAATTCCATCTAAATCAGGTTTTGGAGCTTTATTTAAAAATTGTTTGGAGTAATTTGATAGACTTTCTACGAAACGACGTTGACCTTCAGCAAACAGAGTCTCAAAAGCCAGAGAACTTTTTCCAGAACCGCTAGGCCCGCAGACAACGGTGAAAGAACCAATGGGGATTTTGACTTCAATATTTTTAAGGTTGTTTTGTCGAACCCCCCAAAGGTGGATATGATTCATTCCGATAAGTCCTCTTTATAAAAGTTATCATCAGCTTCTGTATCTCCCTGGCCGGGTGTCGTTGTGTCTTCAACTTGTGGTTCGGTTCCCTCTAAGAAGGCTTGTTTGACCACTTCATTGGAGCTGCTAGAGGCTAGTTTTCCAGTTTCGCTATCGATATTGGCAAAAACAATTCCTTCAGGGGCCGTGAAGTTTCTAATAGGTAAGCCCTCATGGACAAACTTCATGTACTCGAGCCAAATGGGAAGTGCGGATCGCCCCCCCACTTCTCCTTTACCTAAAGAAGCCTCATTGTCGTAACCCACCCACACGCCGGTCGAAAAATCCGTCGAATAGCCGACAAACCAGGCATCATAGTAACCATTTGTTGTTCCGGTTTTACCAGCAACAGGGCGTCCTAAAGAGCGGGCCAATCGACCAGTTCCATGGTCATCTTCAATGACGCCTTGAAGAAGGCTTGTGATCAAAAATGCGGTGGTTGGTCGGATCAATTGTTCGGGATCGTCAAAGAAAAAGGGAGGCTTTTTAAAGTAGTTGGGTTTTTCAGTGGGAACCGTTTTCTGCTCAACAGTGCTGGCTGGGGTGGACTCACCACTTCCTTCGGCCATGGCCTTTGCTTCTTGCTCTTTCTTTTTTTCTTCTTCGAGGGCTTGATAGTATTCGTCGCGCTTTTGGTTGAACTGTTCATCCAGAGCTTCCAGTTCGACTTCAAATCGTTCATCTAAAGAGATGTTTTCTAAGATAACTTGTCCGTCTTTGTCTTCTACTTTGTGAATCATCACAGGACGAATGCGTTTGCCCATCCGTCCAAACTCTGAAAAGACTTTGGTCATCTCATATAAGGTCACACCACTAGAACCAAGGGCTAACGTATAATCCATATTAAGATGACTAAAGATACCCAGACGACGAGCGTACTCGGCCACCCAATCAATTCCTATATCTTTTAAGACCTTCACCGCCGGAATGTTTTTTGACTGAATCAAAGCATTGCGAAACAAGATGTCTCCACCAAATCTTTTAGAGTGGTTAGTGGGTTTCCATTTTTTGATAACAGCTTCTTCGCCCTCTGGGACTTCAATAGATTTGTCTTCTTCCTCAAAGACGATGGGCGCATCTAAAATTTGTGTCGAAGGAGTAAAGCCTTTATCAAGAGCGGCGGCATAAACAAGTGACTTAAAAGAAGATCCCGTCTGTCGCGCGGCTTGAATGGCTCGATTAAATTGAGACTTTTCAAAGTCATAGCCTCCGACCATGGCCACGACGTCAGAAGTCTTTTGATCAAACGAAATGAGAGCCGCTTCAGCAGTGGGTTCTTGTTCCAGTTCGACGTTGGCGTATTCAGCAAACTCAGGTAGCTCTTCGGGGCGCTCGAATGGTTTCTTGGTGCGAGCTATAGATTTTTTTAACTCCATCAATTCTTTATTAATACGAGAGGAATAGAACTTGCTGCCAGTAATGCGAACCTGAACGACATCCCCTTTTGCCAAGGCTTCCGAAGGCTTTTTAATTTTAGACCACTGGTAGTGAACTTCAGGATTAGGTTTTCGAGCCCAATCCATGGTTTCAATATCAATGAGACCTTTGCTCTCAGCAAAGCGAACGTAGACAAGGCCCCATTTATCATCAACTTGAGTGACGACGGCGCTGACGATTTGATCTATAGAAAGATAATCCCGAATGTTGGCAAGAGGGCTTCCCTCTTCATCTTTTCCCGAGAGATTCAGTGGTTTTTTATCTTCAAAGGTTCCATCAGGTCGTAGTAGCCTTACGGGGGATGTTTCATCAATCAAGTTGTTGCGTTCTTCTAGCAAGAAAGCGGCCACCTCTTCAGGTGTTGTAAGTTTTTTTTCAGGACCGCGAAATCCTTGGCGCTTATCGAGGTCTCTTAGTCCATTACGAACTTGTGTTTGTGCCTCTCTTTGTTTTTGCAGATCAAGCCCTGTGTAGACTTTGATGCCCTCATCTAAAACACGCTCTTCACCAAGGTGTTTAACGAGCATTTGGCGAATGGTTTCAATATAAAAAGGAGCTAACTCTTTAAAGTTCTTGCGAACGTAAACTTGCAGGGTTTCGGCACCGGCATTTTCGGCATCGGCTTCGGCGACAAAGTTTTCTTCCGCCATTCTACTTAAAACATATTTTTGCCGCTGTTTAGCACGAGAAGGATTGTAAATCGGCGAGAAGCGGGAAGGGGCTTTGGGCATTCCTGCAAGAAGAGCCGCTTCAGAAAGCGTGATGTCTTTTAGGTCTTTTCGAAAATAGATTCGGGCGGCAGAGCCAACTCCATAGGCGCCTTGGCCGAGATAAATTTGATTGAGATATAAAAATAAAATGTCTTCTTTGGAAAGAGCCTCTTCCATGCGAAGTGACAAAATGGCTTCTTTGATTTTCCGAGTGTAGGTCTTTTTTCTAGAAAGCAATAGGGTTCGGGCCACCTGTTG
>JAGRAG010000079.1 GCA_020435025.1 Bdellovibrionales bacterium
CCCCAATTCGCTGGTGTATCAAACCATAAAATAAAGAATCTTTAGAAAAACTTGTAGTTCCTTGATTTAAAACCTCTAAAGCCTCTTGGTCCATTCCAAAATCACTATAAGTTTGAGCCACCGTTAATCGGCCAACAAAGGCTGCTCTTGTCCCTTTATGAGAACTGATAAAGTTTTTCAACTCCGAGATTTCTTCTGCTAAATTTTGCTTTAAAACTTCAGGAGTTTTCTCTAACTTTTTAGAATCCTCATTCTTAGCAACCTTTTTGTCTTTGTCTTCGGACTCTTCAGCAATCCCTTCAGCATCACTTTTTTCCAATTGCTCTATTTTATCACTTAATTTCTTCTCATACCCATAAAGCGCTTGCATCGCCTTCATCTCTGATCTTTTCGAAAAAAACTGATATCCAGCTAGCAGAGCCCCACCGACAACGATAACTCCAATGAAAGTAAACATTGAACGATAATGCACTTCTACCCATTTGATCACTTTGTCACTAAATGTGATAAATGCATCTGGCTGTTCCGCTTCCTTCCGACTTTTTTTACTCACGCTTCACCTCAAGATCTCTCATTCAGGAATGACTTCGTGTAAATCTACGAAGTCCTTAAATAGGGAATCAAATCCATAATTTAAGCTTTTGAATAAGAGTCTGTCAAAATCTTCTCTTTTATACTTTGCTCGTGACACTCTCCACAAAAGAATCAGTCATGTCGTTTTGTCATTTGGTCCAAAGTTGAATACTGACGAGCTTCACGCCCATGTGCTCGACTTCTTAAATGAGCAATTTCAGCTATCCTTTGTTCCGCAAGCAAGTTTGCTGCTTCAAATGTTGGCACGCCCTTAGACTCTGCAATATCAAAAACGGTCATCAAGTTATCATAAACTTTATTGGTTTTTTCAACAGCTCTTTGCTCCGTATATCCTTCTAGCTCAACGAAGACATTCATTAAGCCGCCAGCATTGATGACATAATCAGGAGCATAAAGAATCCCTAACTCCATTAAGGCTCGGCCATGTTTTTCTTCAGAAAGAACGTTATTGGCTCCGCCAGCAACGGCTTTACAGTTGAGCTGATCAATAGTTTGGTCATTGACAACGGCTCCCAAAGCACACGGAGCAAAAACATCGACTTCCTGCTGCAGGATTTGATCAGGAGCGACGATCTGAACTCCAAACTCTTCTGAAGCCCTTTTACAGACCTCAGGGTCAATGTCTGTAGCTACCACTTCGGCACCTTCCTGGGTTAAATACTTGGTTAAGTTTCTTCCGACATTACCCAAACCCTGAACAGAAAACCGAACTCCACTCAGAGAATCAGCACCCAATTTCTTTTTCACCGTCGCCTTAATTCCCATCAAAACACCGTGTGCCGTATAGGGACTCGGATCTCCCGAGCCACCTAATGCTACTGGGATTCCTGTGACATAAGGCGTTTCCATATAGACATATTCCATGTCACGCACACTTGTACCCACGTCCTCTGCAGTGACATATTTTCCTTTTAAGGAGTTCACAAAAGCACCAAAAGTTCTAAATAAAGACTCTGTTTTTTGTTTTTTAGGATCACCAATGATAACTGCCTTTCCACCACCTAGATTAAGGCCAGCAGCCGCAGCTTTATAAGTCATTCCTTTTGAAAGTCGCAACACATCTATTAATGCTTCTTCGTCTGAAGCATAGTTCCACATGCGAGTTCCCCCCAACGCTGGACCGAGAGTCGTATTATGGATGGCTATAATCGCCTTTAAACCACAACGTTCATCCCGGCAGTAAACAACTTGTTCATGCTCACCATATTTAGAAATCAGTTCAAATGACATCCGGCTCCCCTAAAATTGAGTTGAACTTCTTCTATTAGAGATACATTCCCCCTATAAACTTTCATTGAAGAAGTGGCCGAAGGATAGAGGCTCCCCTTCTGTAATTCAAGAAATTTTCTCTAAATCATTAAAAATAGGGTGAAATACCCCAATCAGATATCCCCAAAGGTATACACTCCGGGTCATTTAGGTAAAAAAAAAGCCCACAGCCAAACCAAAACTGTGGGCGGGTGACCCCCCTAAGCGGATCAATACCAATTCCATTTCAAAAGGTGCATTTCATTTACCACGCTTTACAAAAAATTAACCAATAACAAATATGAACAAATATGAACACGAGCAAATTTCGTCTCCTGATCTTTGTAAAAAGGTGAGAGGGAATTACCTAAGTCATTGAAATTCACCTTTATTTTAGATTTTATATAGAATTTAAAACTCAGAAGGTTGTGGATCTCAAAGATAGTGATAACACATAAATTATGCAATGCTTGAAATCTATCACTAGATTAGTCGCCCTTGGCGCCGTTGGGACTCTATTTGGATTCCACTCTTTAGCCGTTACCAATACAAGGCCGGCATTATCTAGCCTTCAAAATCCTCCGACAGAAACTGCAAGACTTGTGAACGCCCCACTAGGAAATCCAGTTTTAGAAGTCCCCCTGCCTCAAAATAGCTTTAGGGACAGCTTAGGTGACACCTATTATGTTCTTGATACGGCCACAAGTGAAGACGCTCAAAAAGCCATTGATCATGCCTTTGAAAAGATATTTTCCACCACCATAGGACTTGATCTTTGCCGATTGGTTTTAGCTGAAAAAAGCAAAGAGGCGCACCAACTCAATTTACGAAAGCACTTGGGAATCTCTATCAAAGTGGCAGAGAGAATTGTAGGCAAATGCCGATATGCTGATCCCGTGCTGCCCTCTTTTTTCTTTATTCCCTCTAAAGAATCGGACATTCAGCGCAAGCGTCTTGCCGGCTCAAGGAACGTCGGAGATGGCTTTAAGAATTACACCTTTCTACTCACTCGGGGCACCAAATGGAATTACGATAGCTGGACCGATGCCTCTAATCAAACGTTTATAGTTATTGAAGATCCTTATACCGAAAACACTCTGTCTTCTCAAAACGACGAGCTTCATCTTATTCGAGTTTTAGCCCATGAAATTGCTGTTTATTTTGACGTTAAACAGTCCACTGATACAAATGAGTGGCGAGAAATCATAGAATTAAGTATTTCGAGACTTTCAAGCTATCCATATTTAGAAGAATTTGCTCTCGCTCTCAGCAATCCATTGATCCAGCAAGTTTTGACAACCTGGCGAGCCTATATTTTTGAACGCCTTGTCCTCGAGGAAGTTTTAGAAAGATTTCCCTCTTTAGGAAAATTCACAGATACAGCAATAGATTCAAAATATGATTTTTTACTGGACTCAAAATGTAATGATGACTGTTTATTTGACCACTTACGAATCGAAGCAGAACAGTTGACAGAGAAGGCCCTCTTTTTTTCCGTTCTTCGCCCCAATTATCGGAATCGAAAGTGGAAGCAGGTTCAGCAGGAGCTTTACGCAAAAGACAATGAACTCCGAAGTGCCCTAATTGACTATCCCAACAAACTTCTTGGCACCTATTTATCTATTGATTCTAGAACGAGTAAGTTCAGCAGTGCTTTGGGTGTCTTAGATCTTTCCACCCCTTTTTCTTATTCGGACTTCTTTTACTTATTAATTGATCCAGCCATCTACCAAGCCAATATTGTACCTTCTTATGTAACTGCCCAGCAGTACAAACGAATCTTGCTTCCAAGCGATTTAAGACGGATTTGGTTAACTTCGATAAAGCTTCAAAGCTCCAATGACTTGGGAGTTATCTCATTTTTAAAAAATCCTCTCTTAGGCGCTACAAATGTAAATAGCACCTATGGACCTCGTCCTAGGATTCGTACTGGTTCCATTGGCGGAGGTGCTCATTGACCTCAGCCGAAGTCGCGACCTTTCGCCTAATGAGCGTTTATGAACTCGATAGACACTTACAGACTTGGCTAGCGGAAGGCCGATATAAAGATATCTTTGCCTTTTGTGAGGCACTTGAAAGTGGGGACCCACCTCTCCGACCTGAGACCCAAAGAGTGTTAAACCATTACCAAGCTATGGCCTACATTTACTTAGGCGCTCCGAACAAAGCCAAGCAGTTTTATTTAAAAGCACTGGAGTTTGGAGAAAATATCTCTTTGCAAAGAGATCTTGCCTGTTGTTACTACTTATTAGATGAAATTGATGAGTGGCGCCAATCTTATCAGTTCCTGGAAGCGACCTTACATCGTTCGGATATTGCAATCCAAGATATTCAAACATGGCGCGCACAACTGATTCTTGGAAAATTTTATGAAGAAGAAGGCCTTATTCATAAAGCAAGGGAATACTACCAAGAAACTTGGAAAGCCGCTTTAATTGCAAACAATACGACCATTGTTCAACAAGCACTTCCTCAGCTTCTTCGTGTTTTAGCACTTTTTACCAATAGTGATGAGATTAGTTCGTTGTACGCACAATTAGTCGATATCGATACTTCCAAAATTTCTCCTGATTTAACCATTGAGATGGAACACAGTCTGATGCTCGCGGAGCTCTATCTCATTGGGCCTAATCATGCATGGACAAGAGTGCAAGCAGCGTTTACTGAGCCCTATTGGAGCGAAGAGGACCGTCGCCTCATATTATTTGATTTTGCCGAAGAGGTTTTAATGCGAAAAGAGACCTTGCCTATGGAACTGACTTCATTTATTTCGTCAGATTGGTCCCTCTCTGCTCATGAAGAACAGATACTGAGGTTCATACAAAACCCCAATGAGGTAAAAATCCATTGGCTCAATCGTTTAGCACCAAGACTTTCAGCAGCATGTCGTTTGAGAGGACTCTTCCTCTTTTTAGCGAGTCAAGATTCTGGCGATCTACAAAAAGAGGTGCATAGAAAGATACAACTTCTGCTGGGAGTTCTTCCGGTAGAAGCTCGTGGCTATTGGCTTCATAAGGTAGAACCCTATTATGAAAAAACGGATTTAACTATTACAGTTGATCCTAAAATGAAAAAGCTTACTTATCAGAATAAAGAACTGGATTTATCTAGAAAAAAAGGAATGCTCCAGATTATGAGTGAACTTGGCGGTGAACCGAGCTTATCTGTAGATGCCCTAATTGAACATCTATGGAGTACTGATTACTCACCGGAACATTTTCATCGTTTACGAATGACAATACACAGACTCAATAACCTATTGTTTGATTTAACATCCATTCAAAAGGTCGTAGAATTTGATTCAGAAAAAGTAAAAATTCACCCTTCTATTAATATATCTACTTTAAATAATTAGGATTTTAAAAAAGACTTTTAAGAAAAAAAGGACGATGCCGAAGCGTCCATGCTTCGCATGTTTAGTCAACCAAACATCGCCCCCCCACATACATTTATGGTCTTTAAGAAGCGTCTCGTAAGCAATCATTGATGCAACGCATTTAGGGAGAGATTTTCACTTCATTTACCTAACAATGCAGAATGGGCCAATACGACACAGACTAGAAGCGAAAATCCTAACATCACTCAATAAAAAAAGTAGAATTAGAAGCCTTTCACTTTTTGGAGTTAAACTGGGTCAGACACCTTTTTACAAATCTCTCTAGCAAATTCTTTTTTCTTGCACCAAAGCTTAGCGTGTGCGAGCGTTTCTCCTAATTATTTAGGGGGTTTTAGTTGTTGAGTGCATCTCGAAAATTAATAAAAACAGCCTCTTTCACAGGAAAAGCAAAAAGAGATGGGGCCCTTTCTCTTTTTATTGTTTTTCTTCTTGGATTTAACAGCCAAGCTTATGCCGCATCCGCCGACATTCGAACTCTGGCGACGGGAGAGCTCAAAGAAGCCATTTCTTTAAAAAGTGCGCCCACCTGGGTGGAACATGCAGCTACGATTGCCCCTATTACAATTGAACAACAACCGAAAAATGAAGATACGGAAACCCGTTTAACTTTATCGTTAGAACCGTTCAAAGCCCGAGGGATCACGGCGATGAATGACCTAAAAGAATTTCCTCTGGATCATTATGGTGAAACTTATCTCTACTCACTTCGCATGACCTCTCAAAAAACAGCGCCCCTATGGCAAGATCTGCACTATGCTTATTTTGGAGCACTGGCTTTTTCGCAACAAGATGGTCAACTTCCCTTTTCCTCTTCTGCCCAGAGTGGGTCCATTCGCTTACACCACTTTTTTTTAGAAGCAGG
>JAGRAG010000080.1 GCA_020435025.1 Bdellovibrionales bacterium
GCAAAGAACTGTCTTTTCCCTATAAACTGATCTACGATCTTTTTATTTTGGTTCCAAAGTTCCTTAGAGATTTTGTTTACAAGCAAATTGCCAAAAACCGCTATTTTCTATTCGGAAAGAAAGAATCTTGTCGTGTTCCAAGCGAACAAGAAAAAGAGAAGTTTCTAACTTAACGTCTAAGCCACGTGTCTTTTAGACCCTAAATAACTGTTGATAAGCTTTTTAACAGGAACTCTTTTACTACCCAATGCTGACGTAATTATCCAACAATTTGAAACGACTTCATCCAAATCACCTATTTTAATGAGCTTGCCACTTTCCAGAACAGATTGAACACTTGGCTCTGGTAAAATCGCAATACACTTGCCTTTTAAGGCCACAACTTTAATAAAGGTATCGTCGTCTACAGACCCAATGAGGTCTGGCTTGATATTATTCAACTTAAAGAAAAAATCTATTTCATCTTGAATTTGTCCTCCTTTATTAAAAGACATATAGGGCAAACCCGTTAAAGAATGAGGGAACCCATCTTTTGCATAGGCAAATTTTTCTCGACCAACTGCAACAAGTTTTTGGCCGCCTATATTAATAGATTTGTATTTTTTTGATTGCACATATGGCGCGTCCGATAAAATTAAATCAATCTGATCTTCATTAAGTTGACGAATCAAGTCTTGCATTATTCCATGAACCAAGTGCGCCGATACCGAAGTATCACTCCACAAGTTTAATGTAAAATCATGTATCAATGAATTCGGAAGTGACGACAACACACCAATTCGAACTTCATTCCTATACTTAGACTCCTTATTTGGTAACGAAACTAGAAGTTCTTCACCAAGAACAAAAATTTTCTCTGCCTTACTAAGAATTTCTTCACCGTACTTATTTAATTCTAGCTTTCTATACTTCCTATCAAACAATTGGTACCCCAGATCATCTTCGAGTGTTTTTAACTGACCACTTATGGTCGGTTGAGTAAGGTGAAGCTTCTCACATGCAGATTTAATAGATCCTTCAGTAGCTACCACATAAAAGTAATATAGTTGATTGTAATTGAGCCGTTCCATTCTCACCCCTTTCCTTAGAATAGAAAATTACAATTTGGATAACAAAAGAAATCCAATTTTACAAATGATGTTCTTTTCACATATTTTTGGTTTATTTCTCAAAGGAGCATATATGAAGGATAGTACAGCAAAAACAGCATATGATACAAAAAGCAATGTTAAGAAAATAAAAAACTTTGAGAACATAAATGAATCAAGCGAAGTAACTTCAAAAATGAATCAAATTTTGGCCGATGAATTTGCTGTATTTACTAAGACCCTAAACTATCATTGGAACGTAACAGGGCCAAGGTTTATGACTATCCATCAATTTCTGGGAAAGCAATATCACGAACTTCTAGGTATAATGGACGAACTCGCCGAAAGAATTCGAATAGTGGGTGATCGACCTATGGGAACTCTTGCAGAGTTCAGCCGACAAATTACAGTACCAGAGAAGCCAGGTACAATTCCAAATACTTCCCAGATGATGGCAGACCTTTTACAAGACCACTTAACAATAAGAGAAGAACTCATCGAGTTAATTACCAAAAATCCGGAGTCGTCAATGGATCCAGGGACTGAGGATCTCTTAATAAACGTACTAAAGACCCATGAAGAAATGGCATGGATTTTAAGCTCACATCTAGAACATTAAACGAACACCGGCAAGATCAACATGAGAAAAATTTCTTGCCGGTTTTAGACAGCTGATATAAGTCACTCTGGAGCAGAAAGTGAATCTTCAATTTCTTTTGAAAGCGGTAATAATTGACTTTCTATCGTCTCCTTAACGTCCAAGGGACAATAGAACTCCCTCAAAACTTGATTTAGTTTAACTTGATGATTTTTTTCTAATCTTAGAAAATACTCGTTTAATACACTTGAAGCATTGTCGATATCAACAATACGAATCACATCATTGATTGACCCCTTATTAAAACTAACGTTTGGAAATCTCTCTAGCAGTTGTTCAAAGGCCTCCTTTCGCTTTTGACGTATTGGAAAAATAATATCTATCTCCTTTAAATCGGAGTTTTGTTTTATAGCCCTTTGATACTCTAAAAAAGCCTGATACTCAAAATCAATAATACTTAATGCGTATGACGAGTAGTAATTTACCTTTTTTAAGGTTCCCATTTCCCCTCCTTGAAAGAGACATAAAGATCATTTTTCTAAATGTATAGTAGAAGTTGGATCGTTTTCCACTAAAACTACAGGTATGAAAAAAACTTATTAACTCCCATTCAAAATGTTTACCTTTTAAAATAAAATTTTAAATTTCACATATCACATCGATCTCATTTAGTCCCTTAAACAGATAACAACGATTCGACGCGATCTCCAATTAGACATAGATTCAGTCCGAAAAGGAGGATTTTATGATTTTGTTAGTAAGATATCTATTAGGTATAGTTTTAATAATTGTAGGCCTAAACAAGTTTTTTGGATTTTTACCGCCTGGAGACTTGAATCAGGAGGCAACGGCAGCCATATCGTCATTGGCTTCTACTGGATACGTTTTACAAATGGTTGGCGTCACCGAGATACTCTGTGGCATTCTTTTGATGCTAAGAGCTAGCACGCCATTGGCCCTGCTATTACTAGCGCCTCTATCTGTTAACATATTGCTATTTCACTTCGTTCACGATCCATCAACTATACTTCTGGGAGCATTAGTCGCTCTGGGAAATGTTTATCTAGCAATTAAACATTTTGATTATTATCGACCAATATTTGCAAACTTCCTAGGCGAAAGAGTCACTATAATTGATAGAAACATTAGTAAATCCAGTAAAGAGCCACCTATTGCTGAAGTCAGTTAACAAAATAGGCTCCCACTTAGTGGGGGCTCTCATATTCTTGAAAGGTTTCTGCTTTAAAAACTTCTGATAACAGCTAAGGCTATCTGGCTCTTCAGATCGTTTTAGTGACGCCCTCTGTAGGAGTTCCAAATGACTAAGAAAACAGTGATCAACAAACCAAGCCTTATAAGTTTATCCCTTCGGTATTCTGCTTTCATCAGAACCGTTGATAAAAATAAATTAAGCCCCGAAACTCTAAGTAGAATGCAAGAAACCGGCTTGAGTATTATTGAGCTCATTAATGCTCTCGACTACAGTCCAACATATCCATCCTACATGATTGCATTAGAGCGCCTTAGAATTTCGACCATTAATCTTTTCGAAACACTTTCACAAGAGCCGTCTTCAGTTCAAACAGAGCAAGGTTTTTTTATATGAGATCCATTCTTGATTTTATCGATGGTCATAGTTGCCAAAAAAAAGCCTCTTAATTCTCACTTATGATACTGTTAGTATCGCATCAATCAGTTCTTCTTTAGAAAGTCGACTTCGGTTTGATACATTTAAGTACCGAGCACGATTGTAAAGCTCATTTCTATTTAGCCTTTGTAAGGCACTCCTTAACTGCTCTTTCTTTGTCAATTCACTCGAAGTATTTCTGAGATCATCAATAGATTCACGATTTACTGAATCAAGCTTCGCTTCCCCTGACTGATAATCATCCTGCTGGCTAAAGTGATCTTCGTTAAGTTGACCAATATTTCCATTACACATATCTACCCCCCAAACATGATAATTAAAAATGAGGCAAGGGAACCCCTGCCTCATCAATGCCGTCATATTTGTTAAGCATTCCACCAAAAGTTCATTCGGTCTTATTTATGACAATTCATAAAGTAACCCCAACCATCATTAACTATAAACTATTATAGACCCTGATAGTTTTTGTCCTTCTAGCTTAGGAATAGAATATTTCACTTACGTCTTTCTGTAAAATTGAAATCTATCTCCTAAAGTCGAAAGTTTTTCCTATTTTACTAAATCAAATAAAGCCTATAACTTTGTTTAAAATTCTAAAAGGGGTGGCTCTATGCTTAGAAGTCTAAAAGACCTGATTGGATACAAAGTGGTCACAGCTAATGGACCTATTGGAAAGTGCAAGGATATTTTGTTTAAAGATCGAGATTGGAATGTTCAATATATTGACATTGAAACAGGCAATTGGCTTCCAGGCCGAAGAGTTCTGTTGTCTCCAAATTGTATAGGGATACCTCATTGGTCTTCCCATCTCATCCCTACAATACTCTCTCCGCAGCAAATAGAGGATTCACCAAAACTTGAGGAAAATGCACCTGTTTCTAGACAGTGGGAAAATCACTATTTTTCCTACTACGGATGGTCTCACTATGCCATCGGGGGACAAGACTGGGGATACTCAACTTTTCCACAAAGCTTTATCAAACCAAATAACCGATATAAAAAGCCGACAATCAATTACGATGGAAGTTTACGATCACTCAATGAAGTGCTCGGCTATAGCCTCACTAGCACAACTGGATCATTTGGAAGTATTAGCGACCTTTATATTGAACTTTCTTCATGGCACATTAAATACCTCTATTGTGACACTATAAAATGGCTCCCATCCAAGAAAGTACTTTTATCTACCAGTTGGATCAATAGTGTCAGTTGGGCAGGAAAGAGCGTCAATGTGAACCTCAGACAAGGTGAGATTACTTCGCTTCCGCACTACAACGGAGACATCTCCTTAAGCAGTGCCCATGAAGAACTTGTTGATAGATCACAACCTAAGACACCACCAGCTCACGAAGCAGCAGGATAAACATGAAACTGCTTTCTAAAACACTCAATGACTTTCAGATTATCGCTTTGGATGGACCTTTTGGAAGAATAAATGATTTTTATTTCGATGATACTGAAATGAAAGTGACTCACGCGGAAATCAGATGCGGCAGCATATTAAAGAAAATGTACAAACCAATTCCAATTAAATATATTCAATATATTGACTTAGCAAATAAAGAAGTCATTATGAACCTTCTCAAACACTATATTGAGCATTCTCCGAATACCGAATCTCTAACATCACTTCCATCTGACATATTTGAGCGTCACTGGGAAAGATACTATTCGAATAGAAGCGGATCTTCCGCGTTAAACTACATCGGTCCTCTTGGACCAAGACCAAAAATGGAAGCAATGAAGTCATCAGAAGAAGTTCACTCTCTAAAATATCTGAATGGATTTAATGTTGAAGATACAGATGGTATAATTGGAAAAAGTGACGGTAGTATCGTAAACTGGGAAACCTTTCAGATATCATCACTCATTTTTAAGAAAGGAACATTCTTTCTAACCAAAAAAAAGAAAATTGGCATTGAGTGGATAAGAAACATCAATTGGAATGAAAAATATATATCAATCGAAACTAATAGATCCCACACTAACACTCTTTCAAAGTTCTGCAAGACAGATTGTGAGTCTACACTGACCTATCCCATTGAGGTCAACTACAATGGCATAGCTCATATACCAGCAAACCTTAGAAAGATATCTCCCAAATAGTAAGTCCCACTATGCCGATAAAATGAGTTCTCTTCCTTTCGTCTCATTACCGGCATTTTTGTGAGTAAGGATTTCAACCCCGTTTTCTTGAATATGTGCGAACCTCACAACACTTTCCTCATTTTGAAAACGTTCTAATTGTGAATCGATAAGTTTAAATTTTCTACCAGTACGATAACTTCTTTCAATTTCTTCATAACTCAGATCCTCGGTGATCAACTTTCCCCTAAGACCCATAGGTAGACTTTCAGGGGATTCTGAATCACCTTTTCTGGACTGAATTTGAAAGGCGTTACTAGACCCTGTGACTTTAGTAAACTTACTACATAATAAAGAATTCAAGTAATTACTCTTAGTTAGGGCAATGAAGACACTGACTTTATCTAACTCAACGACCTTATTATCCAACATCTTAAGAGGATTCCCGAACGAAACAGTTAAGTAGGCCCCTCTATATATACTATATAACACCTTCTTGTTGGTTATAAGCCTCACTTTGTATCCTTCTTCCTTAAAAATTTCAGCTATATCTTTTGCCCAGACCGAATCTGCTACCATTAAAATACGACTGTCAGACTTTTCTGTAAGCTGAAAAAAATTAGCTAGCGGCTGAAGAGTCATTCCATATATTAGTACGGAAAGAAAGATCACCGCAAAGATGATTGGAACCAATTTGTGCCCCTCGATGAGTCCTACAGCTTCTAATTGATGTCCTAAAACCGCCGCGACCGAAGCGGCAACGATTCCTCTTGGAGCAAACCACGAAATAATTGCACGTTCTCCTAGAGACATATCACTTCTTGCCGTTGCCAACATAATAGCTAAAGGCCTAAGCCCAAAAAGAATAAGCAGTACGAAAAGCCATTCACCTATTTGTAGGTTCTTAAACTCACGAATATCAATAGTAGATGATAGAGAAATGAACAGAATTGATAATAAAAAAGTAGATATCGAAACTTTAAATTTTTTCACCTCATCGATCATCGGCAGCCGAATATTTCCCAGAAGTAATCCGAAAAGAGTTACTGCCAATAGACCCGCCCCTTGCTGAATATAGTTAGCGGCAGTATAGGAGACAAATATTAATGAAAATGACAGAGGAACCTTTAGGAAGTGTGGAACCCAGTTTCGATTAAAAAGAATATATATAATAGATGAGAATCCAATCGCTAAAGCAAGAGAGATTGTGATTGCTAGCGATATACTTTCAAGAAAACTATGCTCTTGGTTAGAAGTTGACGAGATCCAGTATTGAAAGAAAATAACTGCCATTAGAGCACCAATAGGATCATTTAAAATGGCCTCCCACTTAAGAAAAATGGATGTTCTTTTTTTTAGATGAATTTGCTTGATGACTGGAGTAACAACCGTTGGTCCAGTAACAATTAAGATAGAACTAACAACCAAGCACAGTTGAAGACTCCAATTGGCGACAAAGTACCCTGCCATTGTGATAAACAGAAAATGGAGAACTAAGCCGATGGAAATCAAACGGCGAATCCCTTCGCCCACTCTGTTAAACTCTCGCCGACGTAAACTGAGGCCACCTTCAAACAATATAATTGCTGAAGCCAACTCAACTAAAGGGTGAAATAACTTATCAAATGTTCTTACTGGTTCAATCCAACCTAAAGCCGGACCAGCCAACCAACCAGATACCATCCACAATATGATTGGTGGAACCTTCACCCACCAGGATAACCAATGAAGACTAATACCAATAAATATAATGATAGAAAATTCGTTTATGAAAGCATGATCCACTCTATCACCTTACCGTATACAAATAAGTATTGCCCATAACATCATTTATACTACTTTTGAAAAAGACCTTAGAATCGGAAAAACCTTCTAAAATATATAAAAACAATCAATTTGAAGATTAACCGTTGTAGTATTTTAATGGCTCAATATACAGGAGGAAGAAAAATGTTAGTACGAGAAATCATGAACCCAAATGTAAGTGTTGTGAATCAGGAAAAAAGTCTTTCTGAAGCAGCACAACTTATGCGAGAAACAAATTGCGGAAGTATTCCTGTCGAAAATAACAACAAGTTAGTAGGCATGATAACAGACCGTGATATAGCTGTTCGAGCCGTTGCATCGGGGGAAAATCCAACAAAGGCGGTGGTTAAAAACCATATGTCTAAAGGAATTAAATACTGTTTCGATACAGATGATCTCGATGACATTGGAGAATTGATGAGCCAAAATCAACTCCGACGCCTTCCTGTATTAAATAGAGACAAAGATCTCGTAGGAATCGTGAGCATTGGCGATTTAGCTCGATATGGCAAAAATGAAAAGTTGCTGTACGACACATTTGCTAATGTTTGCCACTAATCCATGCTTCCTCTGCTCGGACATCGTTCCAAGCAGAGGATTTTTTTGAGGGCACTATGGAATCACTAATTGAACGCATCAATCTATTAAAAACTGAAGGATACGAGGACAACCTCCTCATTCAAAACGGAACGCTTAGGTCTGAATCTGGGCAAAGTTTAAACGTTTCAGACACAGCAATTGATCAGACCTATCGCATCGAAGACGACTCAGACCCAACACATCAGACCGTTATTTATGCTGTAACTTGCAAAAATCCAAACATAAAAGGGATTATTATCAATAGCTTTGGACCAATATCTGAGCCTGAAAAGGATCAGATCATTGAGCAACTCACCGGATAACTAAAAAAATCAACCTGTAGAATCCAGGCTATGATCTTTAGATTGATCAATCAGGTTATACCCTTTGATTGATTTGACACTTCTTAAAAGCATTTCCATTCTTATTTTATTCGAATTACTACTCCAATGACCAATGACGTACACCTGTCCACCACAAACGGCCAATTCAACATGTCCTGCACTTCTAATATTTGACTCACTTATCAGTCTACAAATTCTGTTATAGAGCTGTTCATCTTGTTCCCACTGAAAAGAATTTGCTATTACTCTGAAATCCAAAACTTCTAATCCTTCGAGACGCTCTACCTTAGATCGAATTTCTTGGATATCAATATATTTCGGGATAGTTCCATCGATTCTTAAACTACCATCAACTTCATAGAAAAATACGGTTTTTAACCCATGTGGTAAATACTCTTCAAATATCTTTTTTGCATTTAAAGAGAGACTTTCAGTGATCCGTTTTGAGCTAGGCACTACCTTAAGATCCTCACTCAATATCCCGTTAAATCCCGGAATGCTCGATGCAGCCGACTCTACAATCTTTTTTGTCCACAACGAGTCCACTCGACCTCCTAACATAAGAACGTCTCCATAAACTGAAACTTGTAAATGACAATGATACAAACGTCTATCCGTTAAGAGCCGAATTTCAGCCACATTCTTCATTAAATCATCAGAATTTCGAGCTTGTTTTTGAAAAGATGTTAAGAATTGTAAACCTATTAATAAACCACGCATTTTTTTCATTTCTCTTGGCCAATCTACTAATAAGTCACAACCATACTCATAGCATTTTTTCTTTTCATACAAGGGCATATATTCCGGAATAACAAATGCAACTGGAAAGCTCCGAAGATCGAGCCTCTTCTCATAAGTCTCTAGTGTTTTTTTATATTGAGATGAACAAACTCCGCTCGCAATAACTAATGCTATAGTGGAATCATCGGGCTCCAAGGAACCGTTTAAAAGATACTGTCCATCGAGTACGCAAAATCCAAACTTTACAAGGCTCGACCTAATATCATTAAAATACTTCTCGCTCCCATCAAAAATAAGACTCTTAAACGGCAAATCAAAAGTTAAATTTTTTATGTTAAAAGCTGTCACATCACACCTACTTCCCATTAATTGAGAGCCCTTCTCTAAACGGCTACTTTAACCATTCCCTTCACTTTTGCCGTTTCGGTATCAAAAGGAAGTTTGGTTCTTTCACTATAATATGCTCCCTGAAAGTTAGCTCCAATAACCTCTGCGTATTCAAGATCCGTATCGCACAATATAGCTCCACAAAGATTTGCATTTCTTAAATTTGCATTTCTTAGATCAGAAAACGAAAGGTTTGCATTTTCTAGGTTTTCTCCCTCTAAATTTTTAAAAGGCAAAATGAGATTGTCCAAATCAGCATTTTCAAAACCATTGTCCTTCGGCTTAATTTCCGTCGAATAGATCTCTTTGCGATACTTAGCTGCAAGAATTCGACCTTCAATACTTTTGGGAGCCTTATCTGGCAGTTCTTTTCTTCGATCTCCTTTTTTTGAGCCAACGCCATCAAAATTATCAAATATTTCAAGACTCAACATATACAATGAATACAAAATGGCATGGAATGGTTTTACAACTATCGATAGTGTGAATATCACCAAATTTATGAGCGTGGAGATAAGGACAATAGGCAAGGCGAACAAAACTAACAATATTGTAGAAATTAAACCAAACACTAAGTTGTACATACACTCATCCTCCAACACTCCGACGTTACTTAACTTCTAGAAAAATAGTAAATTGATTTTATCGAATCAAAGTCATCGGCAAAAACAATCTTACAATCTTCTTCACCCATCGAAAAAACCTTATAACAACTCTTATGAAAATCTATTTTACGTTTTGCACAATTTCTACGATTTTGAGTTTATACAATTTCTACGAGGTACAACATGAGCAAACTATTCTTGACCGCAATAATCTTATCCAGCACGCTTTTTTCAGCAGAAGGTCAAAGTAAAATAGATAAGCTTGAACCTTCTCCAATTATAGAGACCTACTTTGATGCCGCAAATAAAACATTGTTTGTAAAAGTTGAATATCGAAATGGGTGCATTGAACCATTTACCGAGCTATACGGAGTACAAGGAAACACGCTGATTGTTACACATATCGTAAAAGTCAATCCCGGATACTGTATCCAAGTTATCGACTATAATTGGATAGAATTTGATGTATCAGAAGTCCCCGCAGGAACGTACAACTTAATTGGAATGGATAATCAAAAATCACTTGGACAAATACATATTCCGTAAATTCAATAATAGGACAATGGGTTTAAGGAGAAAAAATGAAAATTCATGAAAAAAAAGTAAGTGATCAAAACTTTCGTAGGATTTCAGAGGATTCCAAGGTTGAAAATTCAGGTTCCTACTCGATAATGTTAGGTGATACAGAACTTAATCAAGAAATCTCAAATGAACTAGAATCTCATGGACTATATTCTTGGTCTGCAAAGAATATGAAAGAGCTCTATAAAAAAACCAGTCGTCCACCGAGAGCCTTGATATTCTCTGTTCCTTTTTCAAAAGGCAATCCCAACCGATGGCTTCGCTCGTTAAGAAAAAGAAAAATATTTAGGGGGTCTCCTGCTATTTTAGTAATTCCCGAATGGAGAAACTCCGATCTGCTTTCAGAGTACTATAAGTCAGGGTTTTCAGTAATTATCCTATGGCCAAAAGAAAAACAAAAATTGTCCTCACTATTTATAGAAAAAATAGACTTCAATTTAATAGATACGGCAAGTGACAATACAAGTACAGCACTAGAAAAAGCCATAGTGAACCGAATAAAAATTGAATTTGGGAAACTGTCTCCTAAACTAAAAATTGTTGTCGACGAAAGTATCGCCTCAGTCAGTGGAACGGTAAAATCCGTATGGAAAAAAAAGGCGACAAAAAGTGCAGTACTATCAACTCCTGGCATTAGCGCCTTTCATGAGGACTCCATCACTATTGTTCCCTTTGAACATTCTGATGAAGAAATCTTAAGAGTCGCCAATGAGCTATTAGCAGAAAATCATCCCAACTTGGAACTAACAATTTTGCTTCAAGTAAAAAATTCCAACGTGACTATTTCTGGAACATCCTCTTCCTATGCAGCTATTGAAAATCTCAAAGATAACGTTGAGAAAATCGAAGGCGTTCAGAAAGTCATAAAAGAGTGTATTATTTCACCATCCCAGCAGTCTATAGACCATGCGCTGGCAACGTCAATCAACGAAAAGCTAAGAAAAATCAATCCTAGCCGCGCACAGATCGTAACAGTAAAAGTCATTAATGGAATCGCAAAGATTGAGGGAACCATTAAGTCAGTCACAGAGTCATATATTATGCAAAAAGAAGTTCAAACGACCAAAGGAATCAAGTGGGTCGATAATCATTTAAAAGTCACAAATTTTTAGTAGAGGACAATATGAGCAAAGCTAGCACTGCAAAAAAAGAAAAATCTAAATTCAGAAGAAAGACAAAAAAACTGACCCATATTGTAAATGATCAATTCCCAAATATTGGCGTGATCGCAAACCGAAAGATGTATGAAAGGTTATTCTCTTATCTAACCCGACTCAATGTTAATATAATTTATTTCCAGCCGCAAAAAATTAGCAATCGTCGAATTCGAAATAGCAATCTCCTCGCCTTAGTCGTAGTACCGCACCAAAAAATTAGCGATGTAGAGTCCTATTACGATACACTCACTCAATTTGAATCTCTCAGAGATACTCCTCTTTATATTTTAAGCCGTACACCGTCTGCGCAACTGGCATCCGATCTCTATGAAAAGGGCGCTTCGCTAGTTATCGATATTGAAACTGAGTTAGAAATAGCCGATCAATTAATTGCGGAAAATCTCGGTATCCGACTCGCAAATGGAAAACCCAATGACTACAACTCGAGGCTGCAAAGAAGTGTACGTTCCCATCTCAGCAGAGTTCACACAGACTTTGCCAATCTTAGAATCGAAGCTTTTGACGGCGTCATTAACGTCAGCGGATCCCTACCACTTTTAGCTCGGCTCAAAGAGCTAACAAAAGCTTTAAGATCAATACCAGGAATTCTAAATATCGATACATCCGGTGTTCACATTCTCACAGAAGCTCTTGCCAACTCAGATATCGACAAAGCCATTAAAGAGATCGTAGACTCGGATCCATTTTTGGCGTCTTCACCTATAAGATGGTCGGTGCAACGGGGCATAGTCACTATTTCAGGAGGTGTTCACAATGCTTCCATTTTAGATAAGTTTATTGAAAAATTAGAGCATCTTTCTGGAATCAAGCGATTAAACAATTTTCTCTCTGTCCATCAGAAAATTGGACAATTAAACAGTCAACACATCAAAAGTATTGAAAGAGAAATTGATACGAAATATCCAATGTGTCAGATCCACCTTGAGATGGTTGGTTCAAGCCTAATAGCAAAAGGAATCGTAAAAGATCTTTATGATAAAAAAGAAATACAAAACTACTTAGAAAAAGATCCACGAATCGAAAAAGTTATCAATAGACTATTTGTAGCTTAAGGATTAAATGAAGACCTCCGTTTTCTTGACTACTTTTGAATTTTGAAATCTTTCAACGAAAACAAAGTCTTCCCCAAGTAATTGACTGCCTTTAGAGTTACCGTTAGTCCCTGTTCCTGAGCGGTAGATTCCACAAAAATGACATTGTAGTCTTTTTTACCCATGATCCTACGCTTATTTGGGAACAGCTCATCAACAGCTCCGTATATGTACGAATGGACAGGGCTCGAAGTGACTTCTAAGGTTTCATATCCTAACTTTTCTTTTTCTATTTTTAAGACCTCTGATGCATGTATATCCCCTGACATAAATGCTACTGGAGTTGGCACCTTTTTAAGATCACGAACTATGTTACCAAAGTGTTCCGAATGGTCATCCTGAATGGATTCGTTCACTCGTTTCACTTTCACAGAACCATTTTTTGCTTTTGTTTTACTTATAAAAGCATTACCAAAAAACTGAAAGCCATTTACAATCCACGATGGCTGTGGTTCCTTAATTAACTCATTGATTAACCATTGGTGTTGATGTTGTCCCCAAGCAGAATAAGCCCCTAACTTCACATGCTTTTTCTTGTTTTTCTTATCATAATAGTCCTTTTTATCATTAAGAACTTCGCCAGTGGTTTTAGCAATAAACGGTTCTTCTCTAAAAAATCGACCATCCATAAGATAGATACTCTGGCTTTTTGTTTTAAAGACTGACATTACACCTGTTTTGCCTTTCTTATAAACCCTATCTATAGGTTCACTACCAAAAAATACCTGAAAAGCTCGCAATGCGGCTTCTTTGTTTTTAGTATCCTTATGACTATTATTCGTCACCATATCGTGATCATCCCAAGTGGCCAAAACAGGGATAAGTTTTTTCAGACTATACAGTGGGGTCACTCTCATTGTATTGATATACCTTAGCCAGATATCTAGATCCGTAGCCGAATTTCTAGCCACGAAATCAAAACTATCGACATAAACGACATCTCCACTTAAAATTAAAAGATCAGGCTTTTGCTTTTCAACTTGGCTCCATATACTTTTTCGAATTCCCTCAAAGGAAAAATCGTCACTCATACAAGACCCTAAGGCTAACTTAAAAGTCTTCCGAGACAGATCCACCATTTCAAACTCTCTTTGATCAACTTTTTTAAAGTACTTTCCTAACTCAAAGACGACCAAAAGATATTTTTTATTAATTTTTAAACCTTTAAACTTAAATTTTTTAACACCCCAATGAGCTAACTTAAGTTTATCTTGAAAAATGTGGCTTTCCTGCGGACTGATAAATTTCTTAAACGCCTTAAACCCTTGTATATCTTGCGGCAACGGCTGACCTCGTTCGACAACCACAGCGACTGTAGATTTTAATTTTAATCTCGGTATAAGAACATTAAATTGAGTTTCACTTTCACTTGTTGCTCCTTGAATCATCGGTCGAGCTCCTAGAACAAAATCGATATCATTTGGACCAGCATATGAGCGCCAAGACGTGAACAAAACGAGGCTCATTAAAACTTTAAAAAACCAATAATCACATTTCATAAAAGAGGCTCCCCCTGATTCGGATATAAAGACCTCACAGGGATAAAGTATACTTATCATTTGAACAAGTGATTCTACTTGCCTCTCCCTGATTGATTCATCGCATCAGATCCAACTAATGACTTCCTAATCTAACCTCTAGAGGATCGTCCAGGAAGATTGCTCTTGCACCCACCAGTATCTAAAAAAAATTGCCTCAGCAAAGAAGAGAGCTAAAATATATTTATGGCCGACTTCAAAAAGCCCTGGAAATGGATTCAACTAACCAATGGTGAGCAGGCAAAAATAGATGCCGAAGACTATGAGCGCGTCTCGAAACACCGTTGGCGGGTCATTCAGAAATCTGCGACCAGTAAAAAAACCGTTGTAACCAGTATCCGAACTGAAAAAGGTGTACGACAGCTCAGTCTTGGGAGATTTCTGATGGATCCCCCAAAAGGAATGCTCGTGTACCCTCGTAGATACCAAACTGGATTCGATTTTCGTAAAGACAATTTAGTTGTTTGCACTATGCAAGAACGTCAACAGATGCTTCCTAAACGAACTCATCCTACGACCTCTCTTTACAAAGGAGTCACCTTTGATCAATCGAAAAATATGTGGAGAGCTTCACTACAGGTTGAGAAAAGAAATATTACTATTGGCCTATTTAAAGATGAGCAAGAAGCCGCTAGAGCCTACAATCGCGCAGCAAGAAAGCAGTTCGGAGATATGGCCTATCAAAATCAAATTAAAAAACGTTCAAATCGTCGCAATATAAAAGGCGATCAGTAGTCACACGACCCAATATGTACACCGTTTGCTGGGCAAAGCCTATGTTGACTCGCCGGAATTCGACTCTCTTCACTCCACTTACCGTTGGCATTACACCGGCGCCGAACACATTGAACATTGGAGTTGTGCACCTCACAATTCTTAGCCCCTACGGGATTATTCACACATGTCCAATAGCACTGATCGAGCTCTCCGCTTGGATCCTTACAGATTTTATCATCTCTGGCTTCTTTCGCAGCAGCAACAGCTCGCTCCTTTTCCGAATGAACCTGAGTAGACCAGTCCATCTCCGCAACTTCTTCAGCTGACATTTTATATACTGGTGTCATATACCCATTTTTAATAAAGTCTTTTACTTCATCACCAGAAAAAACATCCGACGAATTAGCTGCAATTATAAAACTGGCTCGACTATCTTTTTCAATAAGTCGTCTTTGACTCTTATCTTCATTAGAAAGCTCAACGGTTCCTGTTAAAGTGCTAACTGTTGTTACTTCTTTTCCTTCATCGCTGAAAGAGACCACAAAGTCAGTTCCTCGTACACCGGCAACCGCGCTTCGTGTTTTTACTCGATAGTAGTTGCTGGCTCCCTCGTATTTTTTCTTTACCTTGCTTCTAACTTTGCCCTTAATAAGCTCTAAGACCGTTTGTCGTTTTTGCTCCGCGG
>JAGRAG010000081.1 GCA_020435025.1 Bdellovibrionales bacterium
CGGCTTTTTGCGAATGTTTTCAATGCAGAGATCGGAAAGTGGCCCACGCGGGATCGGCAGATCGCTGGCGTCGCCCTGTCCCAAACCTTCAGGTGCGCAAAATCTGCAGCGCTGGCTGACGGCCATTGTGCACGGAATGCAGAGTTGACGCGAAGTGTCTTCCACCGGCGGCACACCACTTCGTTTCAATTCGCGGAGTTCGATTCGTTCACGCCCCGATTTCGCCTCCGCTTCGGCAAGTCGGTACCAGAATTGCATTGTTGAATGCGTATTGGTGTCGAAACGGATTTGCTGTGACGAACCATTCAGAAGGGGATTGAAAATGAAGAATCTACTCATGAGTTTCAGCTGTCTGCTGGCATTGATGCTTTGTGCTTCGGATGTCACTGCGCAGGGCGGGCGAGGAGGCCATGGCAAACAGGGGCGAAATGTTCAGAGTTCGCAGAGTGTCGGTCGAGGACCGCAGCATGGAGGTCCGGGCGGGCAGAATTCTGGCGCGGTGGTTTCGAATGTCGGTGGTCTGAATCTGCTGAAAATGTGGGAAGAAGAAAAGCTGGCTCGAGATGTCTATTTATATCTGTTAGATATCTGGGGAGTGAAGATATTTAGTAATATCTCTAGTTCTGAACAGCAACATATGGATGCTGTAGCGTCTTTGTTAACAAAATATGGGATCCCCCAAAATGTTGATGGTTCAAACAGAGGAGCATACTCCTTTGAAGAAATTCGACAGCTCTATGTTGGGTTAACTCAGCAAGGATCATTGAGTGAACGGGAAGCCTATTTAGTGGGCAAGGGGATCGAAGAGCTTGATATAGACGATCTTAAAGCAAGACTGAACACAGCCCAACCAGATGCTCAAGAGGTTTTTTCTCGTCTGTTAGATGCAAGTTATAGACATTTAAGTGCCTTTAATAGCAAATTATAAAAGGTCTATCAGATTGGAGAAAAAGTTTGAAGTGCGACGAGTTGTCAGATGCGGAGTTAGTTGAAAGAGTTCGAACAGATCCTCCTTATTTTGAATGTCTAATTTTGTTATTTGAAAGTCGTTTGCGACGGTATGTTTTAAGGCTTACGGGCTATTCGTCTAGTGAGATAGATGATGTCCTCCAAGAGAGTTTTATTCTGATTTATAAAAATTTAAATGGTTATGACTCAAGTTTAAAACTTCAAAGCTGGGTGTTTAGAATTGTTCACAACAAGAGCATAGACTGCTTAAGAAAGCGCCATCAGACCATCCGTAGTTTGGAAGATATGCCTATTGAAGATATAGATTCTAAAGAGATTTCAGATTTTTTATCCGGAGTTACCGGTGAAGATTTTGTTTTCGCTAAAGAAAAGATGCAGTTTGTTGTTAGTGCCTTAGATGCCTTTTCGGAGGAAGCAAAAGAGATCTTCATTCTCCGTTTTTGGGAGGGAAGGGATTATAAAGAGATCTCGGATATTTTAAAAAAACCTATTGGTACTGTGAGCGCAATCCTGCACCGTTCTAAAACCGAAATTGTGAAAGAGTTTAGGAAAAGAGGACTTAAAAATGATGAATGATGACTTACTTTTAAGTCGACGTGTGTTGGATCAAATCGCTCGCGAAAATATCCAACCTAAATCTCGTATGTATTTCTTTCTTGAGGCGCTAAAGACATGGTTCTTGGTTTTGATTTCTATTTTTATCGGAGGTCACAGTTTAGGAATATTGATTTATTTTGCCAGCCATTTAGATTTCGCACTTTTGCCTTTGTTTTTAAAAACGGATGAGAAAGTCTTATTGTTATTCAGCGTGCTGGTTTGGTTTGTGGGCCTAGTTTTAGGGAGCGTGTTTGGTTACAGGAGGTATAGAAAAACTAAAAAAGGCTATCGTATTGAAAGTTTCAATTTGATTTTACTTGTGATTGTCGGTGTATTCGGGGTTGGCCTGTTAAGCTACAAAACAGAAGCCACGGTTTATTTTGAACAGAAACTGCATAAATACTTACCTGTTTATCAGCCTTGGGAGTCTCTTAAGATTAGAGTATGGAGTCGCCCCGAAGAGGGTTTGCTTGCAGGTAGTATTTTGAAAATAGTAGATGAAAAAAATATTGAGATGAGAGACTTCAAGGGAGAGGTGTGGCGTTTAGATCTATCGCAATCATTGATCCGAAAAAGAGTTTCCTTAGAAGAGGGAGTCCTGGTTAAAGTCATTGGAGAATTAAAACAGAATGATTTTTTGGTCAAAGAAGTACGTCCTTGGATGGGCCGTCGAGGAAAAGGACGGTGTTTTTATCAACAAAATAAAGTGGACTGTTTAAAAAATAATTATTAATTAATACAAATCACTAGAGGCATATATATCTTCCTAACATATCTATTTTAGTTTAAGGCTGGACAAGGGTAAAGACAGATCGCCTAGATATTCATAAAAGCTATATTTAACCTATAAATAACTCAATTGAATTTATACCTCCTTTCGATGACGATGCATAGAGAAAGAGTTCTTTCTATTTAAAAAGGGGGTTTGCAATGAGAGCAATTGCTTTAATTTTAGTTTCATTCATGAGTTTAGGGGCCTGGGCCGTTGGCACTCAAGAACAGCCGGATCGTAATGATCGAATATATAATTTAACGGGAGCCGTCGGTTTAAAAGGATATGATCCGGTCTCTTACTTTCCTGAAGGGGGAAGTCAGCCGCAGATGGGGAATATGAACTTTGCCGGGCAGTATGGAAATGTGGTTTATTACTTCGCCTCAGAAGCCCATCGACAAATGTTTTTTGCTGAGCCGACAAAGTATGAGCCGACTTATGGTGGGTGGTGTGCGTGGGCGATGGCGAATCAATCTTATGCCGATATCGATCCGATGCTCTTTACTTTAAATGGTCGTCGGCTTCACTTTTTTATCAGTCGAGGAGCAAAGGCTCGATTTGATCGAGACCTTATAAATAGAGAGACGGCAGCAGACAATTTTTGGAGATCAGAGTCTGGTGAAATGCCACGGTTTTAAGTCTATAGCTCTAATCCTTTGTTCCGGCTTTGTACTAGGGTGTCATGCTGTTCATGACACCCCGGTTGATGAAAGGCCTCAACAAAAGTTATCGTCGGTTGGCTTTGAGCAAATTCGAAAAGAGATTCTTGAACCACATTGCTTAAATTGTCATGAAAAGCGCCACTCTTCCTATTCGAATTACAGTGTGGTGAGGTTGGCCTCGCAGAGGATTCTTCAACGAATTGCCTCGAAAGATCCAAAAAAAGTGATGCCACCGAGATCCTCAGAAGGTTTAAATGAAGATCAGATACGTTTACTTACAGAGTGGATCGAAGCTGGTGCACCACGGATCGCAAATAAACCATCACTGCCAGAGCCAGAAAATAACGTTTATTTTGACCGGGTGAAAAAAGATCTTTTAGAACCGCGATGTATCGGTTGTCATAGTCATTTTAGAAGTTATGAGATTGTTTTTAGTGAGATCACTTCTATTTATAGTCAAATTCTGAATGGGAAGATGCCATTTCCTCAAAAAAAAGGACAGGTCGTTGAGCCTTTAACCCAAGAGCAGTTTGATCTGATGAAAAATTGGGTTGATGGTGGGGCTCAGTTTACGAAAGAAAACCCAAACCCTTCGACTGTAATCCTAAAGCTAGAACCTACCTGGATTTCATTACGGAATCTCGTCTTCGGAAAGAAGTGCATTCTTTGTCACAACTCCTATGGGTCGCGAGCGCCAACGGCAATGGAAAGCCATTCACAGCTTCGCCTGTGGTGGAGCAAATACCCAGAGCTTTTTAACATAGCACAGCCAGAAAAGAGTCATTTTGTAGGAGCTATATTAGGACGAGTCGACGAAGACAGTGGCGAGCTTTTTTATGATAAAATGCCCTTCAATTCAGATACCGATGATGTTCAACGTGATATTCCCGATGTAACAAACGAGGAGTTGCGGGTGATTCAGGAATGGATCGGTCGGGGGCTGCCTTACGACAGCGAAGATCAACCTTGATTTCTGCAGATTAAGAGTCTGCAGGCTTTCCCTGAAAACTTCTTTTTTTGAGGGCCAGAAGGGCTGAAATAACAAAAATAAGACTCAACCAAGTGGAGATAGAAAGTTGGAGTAGAGACTCTCCACGAGGATCATCGCGAAAAGACTCCATCAAAATGCGACCGAGGGAATGAGATAAAACCCACAACAAAAACAAAACGCCTGATCTTTGTCGATGGTACCAGCGACTGATAGGGTCCGCTTGAGAAACGCGCCGAGGGGAAGACCAAAACTCTAAATGCATGAGAATGGCAAAGACCCCCATCTCCCACAAAAACGCATAGATCTGTGTTGGGTGCCTTAAAAGTGACTCTGCATCCCCGAGATTCGGAAAGTGGACTCCCCAGGGCAACTCACAAACTTCACCGTAGCAACATCCATTAAAAAAACAGGCCAAGCGACCAACACCATATCCGAATGCGAAAAGAGGAGCAAATAGATCGGCCCATTTCCAGAAATCTAAATGCAATTGACGAATCCAAAAAACCGAAGCCAACAAAGCCCCAACAGCCCCTCCATAAAAAACAAACCCTCCTTGCCAAACTTTAAAAACATCAAGTGGGTTTTGCCAATAATAGGAGGGAGCTTCATAAAGAATATGGAGAAGTCGCGCACCTAAAAAGCCGCCGAGCATGATAGCTAAGCAGATATTTAAAGCCTGGTGAGGGTCCATCTCTCTTTTTCGAGCGCGCGCCAGAGCCCAAAAAATACTCCCTGAAAAGAGAAGGCTGATGATAAGCAAGTAGACAGGAATCCATAGCTCGTCAGAGATTTTTAAGAAAGGGTGCATTGTCTCCCTTTATGTGGCTGATTGAGCCTTTTTTTCTTTTGCCTCTTGGCGACCTTGTTGAAACATGATGACCATTAAAACAATAACCCCGCCAACGATTGCCGAATCGGCCACATTAAAGGCGGGATAAGTATAGAAGGTCTTATAATGGAAATCGAGAAAATCGATCACGTAACCAAACCTTAAACGATCTATGTAGTTTCCTAAAGCACCACCAAATATAGAAGAAAGGGCGACGATCTGCAGGCGATCTTTGTCGGTGAGGCCTTTTAAAATAAACAAAATTATAATGACGGCGACAGGTGGGATAGAAAGAAAAAAGATGGTGCGGAAAGTTTCTTGCGCTTCTCGAAACATTCCAAAAGCAGCTCCAGTATTACGAACATAAGTTAAGTTAAAAAAATCTTTAATAACCCGCACGGATTCGCCAAGAGTGAAATTGGTGTGTACATAGATCTTTGTCCATTGATCCAGAGCAATAATAAATCCCGCGACGGCTGCCAGAATAAGGTACTTATTTTTAATCATGTTAAAGCCTCAACACATTTTGGGCAGATTCCTGGTAACTCAGGAGCCTGTCCTAGTTCCGTGGAATAATGCCAACAGCGGACACACTTGTCTCCATCGGCTTTGCTCACTTTAATAGAGCGTTCTCCACTAGATAGTATTACTTTAGACACAATAAAAAACTCGGGCAAATGTTCTTTGTAACTATTTAAGACCTCTAATTCCTTACCCTCAGCCGAAATTGAAAGTGCTGCGTCAAGAGAGCTACCAATGGCCTTAGATTGCCGCAACTCTTCAAGAAGTTTCGAGATTTCTGATCTTAGCTCCAGCAAAGTTTCAAATTTCTTCTGGGTTTCAGGGCAAGTCCATTCTGCATGCGGTTTTGGAAAATCTGTTAGAAAAACACTTTCCTCTTTAGTTGGCAGTGGTATGTGCTCGTAAGTCTCTTCAGCCAAAAAGCTCAAAATCGGAGCCATAAGCCGAGTGAGGCGGTCTAAGATGAGTAAGAGAGCGGTTTGTGAGGAACGGCGAAGTAGCCCATCGGTCTTCGCTGTATATAGACGGTCTTTTAACACATCTAAATACGTCGCAGAAAGAGCCACGGTAAAAAAAGTATTGAGCGAGTGATAAATCTTATAAAAATCATAAGTCTCATAGGCCGTTTGACAGTTGGTGATCACTTTGTTGAGTTCATGCAGAGCCCATTTATCCAGTTCCGTCATTTGAGCGTACTCGACCGATTGAGATTTGGGATCGAAGTCCCCAAGATTTCCTAGCATAAAGCGAATGGTGTTCCTCATGCGACGATAGGTTTCGGAAACTCGTTGAAAGATTTCAGAACTGACACTTACGTCTTGTCCATAGTCTTCATAAGCGACCCATAGTCGTAAAATTTCAGCTCCGCTTTTTTTAATAACATCGGCAGGGTCAATGGTGTTGCCTTTGCTCTTACTCATTTTGTGACCTTTACTGTCGTTGACAAAACCATGAGTGATCAGAGCTTTAAAAGGAGGAGTCCCATAGGCAGCAATGGCTGAATTCAAACTGGTTTGAAACCACCCTCGGTGTTGATCGCTTCCTTCTAGATAAATATCCGCAGGGTATCCTAGGCCTTCTCTTTGTTTTTGTACGGCCGTATGACAAACACCACTATCAAACCAGACGTCTAAGATATCTCCACTTCTTCTGAATGTGGTGCTTCCGCAATGGCATGTCTTTCCAGACGTGAACTCAGAAGGATCTGTCGAATAATAAGCTTCCAGTCCCTTTTCATGTTTCTCCATTGCTGTCGCGATACGTTCCATCACCTCACTATCCAGGAGGGGTTCGTCGCACTTTTCGCAATGAAAAGTGGGAACGGGAACACCCCAAATTCGTTGTCGAGAAACACACCAATCCGGCCCATTGGTCAACATCGCTCGCATCCGTTGCTGTCCCCAGGAAGGAATAAACTGAATGTCTTCTTCGGTGGCCTTTAGAGATTTCTCACGTAAACCATACTCTCCATCCATTGCGATAAACCACTGAGGAGTGGCCCGAAAAATTAAAGGAGTTTTAGATCGAGGGTTGTGAGGATAACTGTGAACGACTTCTTTGTAGCCAAGAAGGTGGCCACTGCTTCGTAAATCATTGACGATCAGTTCATTCCCTTCCCAGATTTTTTTACCTTCATATTTAGCAAACTCAGATGTGTAGCGACCGGCCTCATCTACAGGGCACAAAACTGGGAGATCGTATTTGCGTCCAATCATATAGTCATCTAGTCCATGCCCAGGGGCTGTATGAACGCACCCTGTACCGGCCTCCAGTGTGACGTGTTGACCTAACATCAATAATGAGTTGCGGCCTTCGATGAAAGGGTGCTCCGCATGATGATGGTCAAAGAGGTCCCCTTTTACGGTCGATTTTAAAGTCAGACTGAGGTCGCAAGCTTCAGAAACACTTTCCGCAAGATCTTTAGCAATTACGATGTAGTCACTGCCCGTATCATACAATCCATAGTCAAAGTCCGCATTCAAAGAGATTCCAAGGTTTGCAGGAAGTGTCCAAGGGGTTGTCGTCCAGATAACCAGTGAGGTGGGTTTATCGGGAGAGCCCAATTTTTTAAGAAGTCCTTCATCATTAATAAAAAACTTCACGTAAATGGAAGGGCTTTTGTGGTCTTGGTATTCGATTTCCGCTGCGGCAAGGGCCGTTTGTAGGGCTGGACACCAGTAAACCGGTTTTTTTCCTTGGAAGAAGACTCCGTTTTCAAAAATCTTAGCAAGGACACGAATTTCCGCAGCCTCATACTCAGGCTGTAGAGTTAGATAAGGATGGTCCCAGTCAGCCAAAATCCCTAGGCGCACAAATTGCTCTTTTTGAATTTCAATCCACTTGTTGGCTTCGTCGCGGCAGAGATCACGGACTTGGGCATCGGTCATCTCTTGACGTTTTTTTCCAAGGGCTTTGGTCACCTTGAGTTCAATTGGTAAACCATGACAGTCCCAACCAGGAATGAAGGGGGCTTTAAAGCCAGCCATGGATTTATATTTAATAACAATGTCTTTTAAGACTTTATTTAAGACGTGCCCCACATGAATGTGGCCATTTGCATAGGGAGGGCCATCGGGCATAACGAAAGAAGGGCTTTGAGCTCTTTTAGCAAGAATTTTTTCGTAAATTTGCTTCTGCTTCCAGTCACTGATGGCAATGGGTTCATTCACTGGCAAGTTGGCCTTCATCGGGAAGGAAGTTTTAGGAAGATTTAAGGTATCTTTGTAATTTGGAGTATTACTGTCGGTCACACCAAGTTCCTTATTTTGAAGTTGCTTCAAGCACTTAAGTCACTTGCTGTTTCTACTATGAATGAGAGGCGTCGTCTAGCTCACATTTACTGTACGTCTAGGTAAAACGAGGAGGAGACACCGTAGAAGAAGGCTCATCTACTGCCCAGATAATATCAAATCCATTAAATAATGACTTTTTTGTGGCCATTTTTTTGAATCTTGCTCCATCCTCAATTGCCTTTGGGTACACCTGGGGTGGCCTTCAGTCGCAAAAACACAACCTTCGAAAAAGAGTCTCACAAAAAATCCGTAATTATTTAGTGGAATTGGTATAAATAGAAAAATGTGAATCAGTTGTTAGGAAGAATCTGTCGGACTTTATCGTATCCAATGGCAACTAATACTCTTAAAGCTTCGTTTTCACTACTCAAGTTCAATCGTCGGCGAACCTCTTCGAGATTTCGCTTGGTAATGGGGTCTAATTCATGACGAACACCATTGATCTGGCTATAGCTTCCTTGTGGAGCGGGCTGCTGTTGAGGAGGTGCCCCTGCTGGATGGGAAATTTGAGGGTGCTGCGGATGAGAAGCGTATCCTCCTCCTGCTGCATCTCCCGGATGATAGGGTGTGGGAGGTATAAAGTGAGAGTTTCCACGATCACTCGAGTGACCAGGTTGCTGTACGACCACTTGCACTTGGGGTTGTGACAAAACACTACTGTGGTTTGAGTTGGGCGACGCTACGGTATCCTCCTGAGCTTCTTTGTTGTTATAAACTAGTGGTGGTTGCTGGCTCTTCTTTATGGCAGAGGGTGGATTCTTCACGTCAGGGTTACGAATCAACCGATTTATTGTTTCCGTATCAATCTCTGGAGGCGGATCATCCTCCGCATTTTCTTGAGTGTCAAACTCTCTTACTTGTTCTTGAAGATGTTTTAGCTCTGATTTGAAGTGCTGTTTAGATCGCAAATCTTGTTCATCTCCAAGTCCATAGCTATGGACTCCATCTTTGAGTCGGCGTTTTGCTTGAAGATAAAGACTGACTAAGTAGTCAGCAGACGTCGCCATCTCTCGAATCGACGGAGGCTGTGATTTGAGCCACTCGTAAGCAAGAGCGAGCGTTTCACGCGTGTAAGCCTGAGGGGGAAGTTTGGATCCTGCCATGAGGCGTAAAATTACCGAAACTTACCAGGGGAAACAAGATGAAAAAAGTAAAAATCTCTCAAGTCCACGCGTTGGGCTCTCCTGCTAAGGCGCTTGGCTCTGCGCCATGAAAGTTGGTGAAAATTTAAAAAATATTTGACTAAATATGGCCCAAAATTCCTTCTGGGCCTTGTTTTAACATGGGTCTGATCAATCGGCGTAATCTTTGGCGACGATTCCATATTTTTCGATTTTTCTTAGCAAAGTCTTCTTTGGAATATTCGCATGCAGAGCCGTTTGGTTGATTCGTCCCTTAAAGGTTTGAAGAGCTTTAATGATAAATTCTTTTTCAAAGGCTTCCTTATGGAGATTAAAATCTAATTTGTCCCCATTGATCGTTACGGACTCGGAGCCTTCTCCGGAAGGGGAGTCCTCACTACAAGCTTCATCGTCGTCTTCGCTGGAGTTCACATGAAAATTAGCAGCTTGTAAATCGATGCCCGTCGCAAGAAGGACCGATTCAGGGAGAGAGGTGACATTGATGCGTTGGCCCTCTTCTAAGATAAAACAGTGCTCAATGACGTTTTCTAATTCTCGAATATTTCCGGGCCAATCGTATTTCTTTAAAACGTCTAAAGCTTGAGGAGCCACACCCGTGATGTTGCGATCCTGACGCTCATTAAATCGTTTAATGAAGATCTGAATCATGTTGTCCATGTCATCTTTTCGATCCTTAAGAGGGGGCAAAAAGATCGGCATCACGTTCAGCCGGTAATAGAGGTCTTCTCGGAAGGTTCCTTCTTCGATCATTTTTTCTAAAGGACGGTTGGTGGCGGCGATGATGCGCACGTCTGTTTGGATTTCACGATTGGCACCAACGGGAGTGAACATCTTTTCTTGCAGAACACGGAGAAGCTTCACTTGCATAAGTAGGGGAAGATCACCGACTTCATCTAAAAAGAGGGTGCCGCCTTCAGCGTATTGGAACTTTCCAATTTTGCGTTGATCCGCCCCGGTGAAGGCTCCTTTTTCGTGACCAAACAGTTCGCTTTCAAAAAGATTTTCTGGGATTGCCGAACAGTTGATGGCCACAAATTTTCCACTTTTGTTGGCCGAGTTATAGTGAATGCCCCGAGCGACAAGCTCTTTACCAGTACCAGAAGGGCCTCTCACTAAAACGGGAGTGTCCACCTTGGACAGTCGATGAATGATGTTAAACACCTTTTTCATCTGAGCGGTGTGACCAATGATTTTTCTTCCGGCATCCATAAGAACGGGCGCAGAAACTGCAATGTCAGAAATCAAACTGTGAGCTCGAAGAGCGTTATTAACCATTTCAACAAGCTCATCGCCTTTCACTGGTTTAGAGACGTAGTTATAAGCACCTTGTTTGACAGCCTTTACAGCGTCATCGACATTGGCAAAAGCCGTCATGATGAGGGCAATGATAGAGGGATCATGGGATTTGATCTCATTCATGGCGTCCAGTCCATTCATCCGAGGCATATCGACGTCGAGCAATACCATATTGTATGAGTTGGCTTGGACCTTTTCGACCGCATTAATGCCATCGAAAGCTTCATCGACCTCAAACTGGCCGGTGGCTTCTAAGGTTTTGCGAACACTTAATCGCAATCCAGAGTCATCATCTACAACTAAGACTTTTAACACTTGTTAACTCCTTACTTCTGCGGATTCGGGAAAATCGAGATCCGAAGGGATCTCAACCGTAAATGTAGAACCTTCTCCCAAAACACTTTCGACGTGAATCTGTCCCTGGTGAAGTGTCACAAAGTAGTTGGCCAAATAGAGGCCGAGTCCAGAGCCCTTAATGGAACTCCCAGTCACAGACTTACTTCTATAAAACTTACTGAAAACATTTTCAAGTTCATCTTCAGGGATACCATAGCCCTGATCGGCTACTTGAACGATCACCTTGCCATTGATTTCCTCCGAAGAAATGAGGATTTTTGAACCCTTAGGGCTATATTTGATGGCATTTTCAACGAGGTTGGTGAGGACCTGGCCAATGAGGTCTGGGTCAAAATTTATACTGAATAAAGGCTCTAACTCTACAACTATTTCAATCTCTTTTTCTTGAGCTAAAAAGGAGCACTTTTTTATGACGTTTTCGATGAGCTTGTTCACATCTTTACTCTGAAGCATCAGTTTGATCTCTTTGGACTCGATTCGGCCATAGGAAAGAATAGAGCCAATGAACTTTGAAAGTTCCACAGAGGAACTGCTGATCGTTTGCAGAGCCTGTTTTTGCCCAGGGTTGAGGTTTTCTTCATTTTGTAAAACAATGTCCGCCATCCCCTGAATTCGGGCTAATGGGGTTTTTAGGTCGTGAGACATCATTTTCAAGAAATTGGTCTTTAATTCTTCAACTTTGGTGAGCATGCTGTTTTTTTGATAGTATTCCCAACTTCGGCGATTTTCGATAATCAATCGATAGGGAATAAAAAAGTAATAGCAAATGAAAATCGCCATAAGGGGCTGAGCCATCGCTAATTTGATGTGAAACACATAAAGAAGCGCCAATGAGAAAAAAGAGAATCCTATAAGAGTCCCAGCTAAAATCAGAAGGCCCCGTAGTGGTCTAAGCGATAAAACGACGAAAACCGTTAAGAGAGAAATAGCAAAAACAATCAAAAGACTGATTTCGGCACTCGGTTCAATCGGAGACCGATTGAGTAAAATGGTATCGAAAACATTTGCGTGCATTTCTGAGACAGGCATGGCCAAGAGATCTCGAGAAAAAGGAGTTTTTACGTAATTTGCTAGGCTTGCTTTGGCGTTAAAGCCAACAATAACCAGCTTATCCTGTAGCTCTGATCGAGAGTAACTGCCACTAAAGATTTTTTCGAAACTGGTAGTGGGATAAAAGCCCGTGCGGCGGAACTCAATCAGACCTTGCACGGTTCTTTTATAGGGAAATAAGCCTTTCAGCGGTTTGGTTCGATATTCCGGATAAAGGATTTTTGTCAGACGTCCATGAAGCAAAGGCTCTTCTTTAAAGGAATAAATCCAACGACGGCTGACACCGTCTTTACCAAAACTGACATTATCGGCCGTCTTGGGTCCTGAAAGAACATTGAGGCGATTCAGGGGAGGGAGAAGCTCTTGAGACTCATCGTTGGGATCACTGTTTGGAAACGATCGACTGGCTATGATGGCTCCCGCCTCGTTGGCTGCCTCTACAAACTCTTCTAGTTCGTCGTAGGTTCCAACGATTTCAGCTGGATCTATCACGTAGACGATGGCTTTGGGATGTCCCTGAGAGAGGTTTCTTAAAAATTGGGCGTGATGAGTGGCTGTCGGGGAACCATTTAGATCCTTGATGGTCTGTTCAGTCACATTAACGATGTGCAATTTACCAGAAGTCGGTGGATCGGGCAGAAGAGCCACGCGCCAGTCATAAGAAAGACTTTCTAAATAATCTATACGGACCTTAGAAATCCCGAAGGCAATTAAGAAGGCTAGAAGCACCTTTATGAAAGCCCTGAAGAAGGGGCTTTTTTTAATTTTTAAAAGGTGCCGTCGCATATACGTCCCTAACATTATGGGCGACAACAAGCAGTCGTTTCAGAACTTGATGTTTTTTAGTGAGAAACCTAAAAAACAAAAGCCTACCATTTACAGGGGTAAGCTATTCAGTCATGATAAACGACGATTAATCTATTTCAGGGCAGTGGTTTTTACCGATACATCCGGCAGCCGCCAAAGCGGACATCTTTCCATTGCCTAAAAGTTGTGTCGCCTTCGGGTTGTTTTTAATTTGAGCAATCTTAATTTTCTTTATGTGTTTCATAGTTGACTCCGGTCTCCGAAACGGGGTTAGTTTAATTCATTTTCCAATGATTTGGCATAATATTTTATCCCTAAAGCGTAAAGTGTCCGTGTGCGTACGCAGAACTCTACATCTTTTACATGCTTGTCATCATTTTTGACTTTGTTCATAAAGGCACAGCCGCCTCCACAAAGGTACTTTGCCCAGCAGGTTTGGCATCCGTGAATTTCAATTAGGGGATTCTGCCAAGATTTAATGTCATCAAAAATATCTGTATCCTGTCCAACGACCTCTTTTTGGTCGCCCATAAACCAATTGCACGCGTAGAGTTTTCCTTCTGTATCGGCTTCAAGAAGCGTTTTTCCGGCGCCACAGTGGTTTTCTGTTCGAACTTGGTGGGCAATGTTTTTTAATGGACGAGAAAACTGAGTGATTTTTAAAAGAGCCTCCAAACCCCCTTCTGCATAGGCTGCTTCAGCAACAAGGGCCATCTGTTCACAGTACTGTTCAGAAAGTTTCTCATCATTTTTTTCAGGGGCATAATTCAGCCCCATGGAATCTAGGTTGAACTGTTTTAAAAAGTGATAAGCACCAAGGATATCCATGTTGTGAGAGCCAAAAACACTATTTGTTGAAATAGAAGAGAGTCGATCACGGACTTTTAATAGCTCTTCGATTCCTTTTAAAGTCAATGGCGTGGAAGGCCCTTTTTTGGTCGTGGGGCGGGCTCTGTCATTGGCCTCTGCAGAGCCATCAATACTGATCACGACGGTCATATTCATTTCAGCCATAAGCTCAGCAACCTTTGGAGTGATCAAAGTACCGTTTGTTGTGATGGAATAAACGACTTTTTTTCCGGAGCCAGCCGTATAGAGTTCCGTATAACGGAAGATGTCGCGAATGGCGCCAGGATAAAGCAACGGTTCTCCCCCAAAAAATTTAAGAGCAAAGGTCTCACCCTCAGGGAGTTTATCGATAAAATATCGGATCTGCTCTGTGGCTCGACTCACATCCACCTTAGGGGTTTTGCTTCCATAAGTGCCATCGCCACCGGCCGCGCAATATGTGCAATGGAGATTGCAAACCTGAGCGATATTTAATGAGAGAGCCTGGACGGTGTTGGGAAGATCAATATCGACAACCTCGGAACTTTCTTCCTGGCTCCATTCATCCAATTCGCCGAGAGCTTCATGGGTGGCTAAGGCCACGTTACCCATAGCGCGCCAAGCGTCAAAATCCAACTCTGCCATTTCGAAACTATTGGAATGAAATCCAATGTAACGACCAGGGTCGGACTCTAGGGCGATGATGTTTTTATATCGTCTTACTTTCATAAACTGCTCCGGGGTTCTTTTATGCAAAATAGTCGCCAAAAGCGACAGATCTGATGCCTCATCGGTCCTGGCCAGTAGTTTCAACTTAACTAAATTATTTCAATTATTTATGGCGATTTAGGAACAATTTCGTTCATTCAACGAGATGGTGTTATGGGGCAAAAAAGGCACTCAGGGCTGTCAAATTGGTGTTAAAGTGCACCACCAGAAAGGGTTTCAATCCAATATGAGCTTTCCGAGGATAGAAAAAAGTTCACTGAGTTTTCCGCTGAATCCGTAAAATTCTTCCGCAATTCAAGGGTTCAGTTGAGAGGGGTTGAAAGAAAAAAAGCCCTTAGCTTTTAAGGGCTTTTTCTTGTCGGGACATTAGTTTTTCTTTGGAAATACGTTTATTTGTCCATCATTACAGGAGAACGAATCAATGTCGAGGGGAGAAGAACTGCACTTTGAGACTTGGACTTCGTATTCGTCTTCAAAGCGAGAACTATGATAGTCATTGAGTGTCGCCCAAATGCTGAGCTTTAGGCGATCATAGGTTTCTCCCCACTCGTCTAAATAATAAGGCTTAGAAAGTTTGTCTCGTTTGGCTTCATAATCTGCGAGCTCTATGTGGCGAAGGGTGTAACTGACTTCGCGTTTTCCAAACATAAACGTCGAGAACTTCTTTTTTTCTTCTTCGTCTAATGAAGAAAGATACCCCATAAATGCTAACCCTGCGCCTCCCCATGTCGCGACGTTGGCAAAACCGATGGTAATAAAGGCACCAAAGTTAAAGCCACCGATATCATCACAATAGTAATGGAACAATTCGTAAGAAAGCTCTTGTTCGAGTTGTTTTACACCATCTTTCAATTCAGTAATATACAAAGTGCGAGTTTTATCTGGATTTTGTCGTACGGTGAGGTCCATATAAGTGTTCGGTTCAGATTTTGATGCCTAGAATCGAGCGGCCTGTGTACTCAGCGTAGAAAACAAGAAAATAATTAAAGCTATTATATTCAAATTTTTCATTTTGATTTCAGCTCCGGTTGAGGTTGAAAAAATTATTTCTCAAGGAGCCGAGTATATAAGACAAGTTTCAATAAAATAAGCCCCCTTGAAATTTTGCTAAACTCGTAGCCCAATTAAACTCTAAAACTGTCAACTTTAGAGACGACCGTAAAAATTTTCCTTAAGGCTTGAAACATGGGAACGCTCATTTGTTGGAGCGTTCGATTCTCAATGCTTGTTAGGCATTTTCTGGTGATAAAAAAAATTCATAAATGGCTCCTTAAATTGCAGTTCTGTTTCAAAGGACGGGCGTTCTTAATCCGGTGTTCGAAATTTTAAAAAATCGCCTTTGTAATATTATCTATCTGTGTAGCGAAACTCAGGGATTTTTTTTTCTTGAATGGCAGGTAAGAGTTTTTGAAAGATCCGTTCAGCGATGAGTTGATTTCCTTTTGGGGTTGCGTGGCCAAAATTAAGAGCAAAGCGATCAACGAATAAATTGTCAAAAGGTTCTTTTTGCAGCACATTTCTGAAGTTTTTTTGATTCGAAATGATCAAGTCTGGTTTGTCGTTTTTGACCAAACCTCTAAAATAGCCCTTGATGATCCGTGCAGAAATGACAGGATAGCCCACTGCCACGTAATAGATATTTCTTGATTTCAACAACTTAGACAAATTTCTATGGTTGAACCTAGTAACACTTCCGAAGCCTTGTTTTTTTTCCCACTCAAAACCATATTTAGAGAAAAACCTTTTCCATCTCAGTTGATTGGTATCATACGAAGCACACCTTCCCACGCGATTGGCAAATAGGTAAGAAAGAGGTGTGTTGTTTTTTAAAAATTTCTCAGCGACAGAATAACACTTATCAATAGGGAGGGACGGTTCGCTTAAAAACAGGTGTCCTAAATAGAATTCAGCTGCGAAGTGAATATTATCGGATAGCTCAAGAGTCTTTTCGTACAATTTTAGAATCACAGGATTGTATTCCGCGACACCAGAATATCGCCCCTCAATGGATCGGGCAAAGTGGGCATAAAATTGTGCTTTTTGAATAGGTGATCTGTTGGTCAGTTCGTCCTCAATCTCTTTTAAGGTCTTTTCTTGATTTTCTAAAGAGATGTTGGCAAGCCAGTCAGAAAATCGAGAAAGACCGAGGTCGCTGGGAGGGATTCTTCCGTCATTGTCCTCTATAGTCGTGAGCGGCCTATTTCCAAAATTTTTCCCGTTTACAAAAAATAGAACAAGGCGCACGATCTTTAAGTTTCTTAAAAACTCTTTTAAGGTTCTGGCTTTTTCCTCACGCATCCAAAAATAGTTGTGATCGTTAATGCCCATCATCGAAATCACGACCTGTGGTGAGTATTTGTCGAGCATTTCTGGTAGCCGATTGAGTATAAGAGAAGATGTCGT
>JAGRAG010000082.1 GCA_020435025.1 Bdellovibrionales bacterium
TTGATAGAAAAGCAATTGATGGAGCAGAATATTGAGTATGCTGCAAAAAGAGAGAGTCGAAGGCTGAATCCTTTGAAAGTGGTGCTTTTAAAAGCAGGTTCTTTTGCGGCATTTAAGGAGTCATCCATTCTTTCTGGGCAGAGAGAAGGGCAATTTAAAGTAGTCACTCTTCAATATTATGAAGACTGTGTTTTTGATTTTGATCATTGGACGGAAACAAATGATTAAAGTGTTACAGATGCAAAGATTGAATATACCTTTTCGGGTTTCTTTTTCTCACGCCGCTCGAACCCGCACGGCCACAGAAACAGTGTTTGTGACTACGGAATTAGAGGGTGGAGCAGTTGGTCGTGGAGAAGGTTGTCCTAGAGACTATGTAACGGGTGAAAACCTCGATACGGCCTTTCGCTTTTTTGAAAAATACAAAGAGCGTCTTAAAGCGATCCGCTCGGTTGCCGATTTGATGGACTTTGCGGAGGCTCACCGCTTAGAGATTGACGAGAATCCAGCCGCATTTTGTGCGATAGAAATGTCTCTGCTTGACGCTTTTGGACAGCAAGGAAGGAAAAGTGTAGAAGAGCTGTTAGGGGTTTCTACCCATATGCGGCGATTTCAGTATTCTGCCGTGATAGGTATCACACAGGGTTTTGAAAAAATGGCTGATGAATATATCGCTCTTGGAATGAAAGATTTTAAGATTAAACTTTCGGGTCACTTTTCAGAAGATTTAAAAAATGTCGGCTATTTGCAAAAGAAAGTCGGTGATGGCTTTCGTCTTCGAGTGGATGCTAATAATTTGTGGTGTGATGTTGATGAGGCCGTTGATTATATTGCTCGTTTGCAGATGCCTTTATTAGGTGTGGAAGAGCCTCTAAAATCAAGAAACTTTAGCGATTTAAAGGAATTTTCTAAAAAAAGTAAATTTCGGCTGATCTTAGATGAAAGTTTTAAAGTGAAAGATGATTTTGATCAGGTTGTCGGATCTGATTTCTGGATCATTAACGTGCGGGTTTCGAAAATGGGTGGTTTGATAAGATCTTTACGGATTGTTGAAAAGGCTCGGAAGCTGTCTGTTCCAATAATTGTCGGAGCGCAAGTCGGTGAGACAAGCTATCTTTCTAAAGCAGGAATGATTGTAGCTAACTCCTGTGGTGCCAGTTTGTTAGCTCAAGAGGGTGCGTTTGGAACTTATCTTCTTGAAAAAGATATTGTCGATAATCCGTTGCAGTTTGGAAAAAAGGGATTTTTAAAGTACGAGTCTTTACCTGATGGGTATGGAATGGGTTTGGTCTTCAGAAAATAGTAATGGGCGCACTAACAGAAAAATAGGTTTGAGCTCCTTCCGCGCTTCCTGTTTCGGTGCCACCTACGGTGGATCTCTTGTCGTTCCAATCGTTGATAACATGGTTTAAGCTGATAGCGAGCTTGGACTTAAATTTCCAGCCAACAGAAATTTTATATCCTTGACCCTGATATTCTAAAAATTGTTGAAACTCTTCTAATTTATTACTTGGATAGTATCCTATCCAAAGATGCCAATTTGAAGAGATATAGCCGATACCCCCACCGAAGAGAGTGTGGGCCAATTCCATGGTGAGCTTATCGAGTTTGTAGTGTCCACCTGTATGGTAATCAAGAGCAAAATACCAATCGCCCCAGAGGAGCCCTCCGAAACCACCGAGGATGGGACCTAACTGTGAATCTGCAGTTCCACTTTCTGTTACGGCAAAGGGGCCATAGCCGATATAAGGTTCTAATTGAATTTCTAAAGACTTCGCTTGAGATTGATGACCAAGCCCGAGAAGTAAAAAAAGAGGTGTGACAACACCAAGGAAGTAAGCTTTCATAGGTCCTAAGGATATGAAAAGTTTAAACCATCTGTCTATTCTTGTTGCCGCTATAGGCCTATTTTTTTCTGTGGGGCTAGGTGAAAAGTGCAAAGCTCTTGACTCGGCTTATGGCGCTTACGGATTTTTTCCACAGGGATCCGCTCGAGTTATTGCTATGGGAGGAGCTTTTACGGGATTGAGTGATGATGCTTCTGCCTCCATCTACAACCCGGCGGGTCTGGCGATGGCGCGTTGGTCTTTTGATTTTTCTGGTGACTCTAATCGGATTATCAATAAGGAAGTGGATTTAACTGGTGACAACAAACGAGATGGGTTGCCATATGAGGCCGCCAATCTATCTTTGGCAGCTCGTTGGAAAAATTTTGGTTTTGCTCTAGGGCAGACTGACCCCTACAATTTGCAGTTTGGAGAGCTCAGTTCATTCTCAACAAAACTGGGACTTTCGCTTGTCAGTCAGGATATCTCTTTTGCATGGGCCCCGTCTAAGATGGTCAGTTTGGGAGGGACCTACCATCTGGAAACAGCGAAATTGTCCTACGAAGTGAAGTCCTCAGGTGTTTCTACTGAAGATGAAGCTTCTGGAAGTTACTATACGGTGGGAGTTCTGCTTCGACCCAGCCGTGTCTTACAAGTGGGACTCATGTATCGTCCAGAAAGACTTTATGATATTGATGAGAATCTGAATACCGTTTCTTCTAGTGATTTTTTTCATGATGTCTATGTGCCTGAGCAGACCAATTTTGGAATTTACATACGATCTTCGAGTAAGCTCAGCTGGACTTTCGATATGAATACCTATTCTTCGCGTCCTGCTTTGTTGTATGTGGGCAGTGCTGGGTTTCAGTTTACTGATAAGGCAACAACAATCTATCGAGCTGGCTTCGAATATGCCGTTTTAAATGACAAAGATGTTGAGTTTACATGGCGGGGAGGTGGTTATCAGGAGGAGCCACGAGTTGTGGGGATAGATTCTCGTCTTCATTTTACGATGGGCATTGCGATGCGCTGGGGATTTATCACCTTTGGGGCGGCTTATGACCAAGCGTCCGATTTTTCGACGACATCTCAATCGATTGGTGTCAGTGTCAGCGCTTTAAAAAAGGAATTTTAAATCGGTTGCTCGGTTTTCGTAATGTAATACAAATCTTCTCAAGGAATTCATTCGCAGCTTAGAGATTCTGTTTCTAACTATTTAGTGGATTTAATATAAGGATTAAACGAGGCTCCTGCCTTGGCTTGGCAGGTCTTGTCTTTACAGTGCACTTGCGGCTGTGGAACAACTGAGCAGGTCGATATCAGTCCTAATTTTTTATTTTCTTCTTGAACGGAAAGATTGTATTGGCTGACCAGTTCCGTGAGCTTTTTGACATCTGTGACCTTTTTATATAATACTAAATAGCTTTGTGGCCCTCCGCAAGCTTTAGATCCTAAA
>JAGRAG010000083.1 GCA_020435025.1 Bdellovibrionales bacterium
CACGATTATAAAGGACGAACTGTTTCTACCGTTGCTGAGGAAAAGAAATTTAACCCTCGTTTAAATATGTCGATGTCTCAAGAGGATTTTGTAGAGATTATGAATAACTTAAATCTACCTAATCCTAAAAAGATTGACGTGGCGGTTCCAGGTAATTTGACTTGTGGAAATGTAAAGCAGCAGTAAGCAAAAGAGGTAACAGATGGAGATGCTCGGCTATTTTGCGGCATTAGTTATGGGGGCTGTGCTTGGACTCATCGGAGGGGGTGGGTCCATTTTAACAGTACCAATTTTAGTTTACTTGCTGAAAGTAGATGCTCTGAGTGCCACAGGTTACTCTCTTTTTATCGTCGGATTATCAGCGTGTTTTGGGGCATATAGTTATTGGAAAAAAGGCATGGTAGATTTTAAAACCGGTGCCATTTTCTCTGTCCCCGCCTTTTTAGGAGTTTACTTAGTTCGGAAATTTGGGGTGCCCATGCTTCCGGACGTCATCGTAGAGATAAACAATTGGCAAATGACAAAGTCATTTTTGATCTTAATAGTTTTTGCATTGATGATGATTTTAGCTTCTATCTCGATGATTCGAGGCAGGAAAAATGCAGAGGGTGAAAAAAATAAGAAGTTTAATTATCCGTTGATAGCTTTAGAGGGAGTTGTTGTTGGTGCCTTTACAGGATTTGTCGGAGCAGGTGGTGGTTTTTTGATTATCCCCGCTTTGGTTGTCTTGGCAGGTCTAGAGATGAAGGTGGCTGTTGGTACTTCATTGATGATCATCGCTATTAAAAGCCTTTTTGGCTTTATTGGTGACATTCAAAATAATTCCGCCTTAGATTGGCAGTTGCTTGGTCTTTTCACAGCTATTGCTGTGGTGGGAATCTTTCTTGGTACTTTGTTGTCTAATAAAATTCCTGGAGATAAGCTCAAGCCGGCGTTCGGATGGTTTGTATTGATAATGGGAAGTTTTATGATTTTAAAGGAAACTCTTCTCGCTTAAAAAAGACTCTCTCTCCTGAAGTCAATTTCAGGAGAGATTATAGGGCCTGTTTCAGATTCTTGTTTAAATAATAAAAATCACTCGTAAGTCATGGCGACAATAAATGCGAGAGCTAACTGACTAAATTTGGCTGCATAGGTAGCGTCTAATTTCGAGTCGACAATATCATTTGTCGTATGAATACGACTAATACTTGAGTCGACTTGATGCTCCGCCGGCATAAAAGAAGGATAGTTGTACTTTGTCCAACTGGCATGATCACTACAGGCATATCCACATCTCATGGTTGAAACAGACATATCCAAGTAGTTTTCAGAAAGAGTGGTTGCCAACTGAGTGAGATTGGCGCTTGTGTAGTCTGTTACAAATTGGATGGAATTTGGATTGGCACTTGAGTACATCGCCATATCAATTTGCATAACACCTTTCACTTTCTTTTCCGCATTGGCATAGGCTGCCGCTATTTCTTGGCTGCCGACCAATCCAATTTCTTCGGCAGCATATCCGTAAAACACCAAAGTCTTCTTGGGGACATAATGAGTCGCCATTAGGACTCGAAAAACTTCCAGGAGTGTTCCTATTCCTGAGGCATTGTCGTCGGCTCCTGGTGACCGTGAATTGGGATTTAGGTTACTGGTTTGCTTATGTATAGAGTCTAAATGCCCTCCTAATATAATATACTCTTCGTTGGAAGAGTCGGATCCCTGGATGATCACTTCAACAGAATTTTGTTGGGTATTACTGTGGCTGACCAACTGAACGGTGACATCTTGTCGATCCCCTGCCAGTTCGGAAAACTCGTTAGCAATCCAACTGCTGACAGTATTAGCATAACTAGAGCCATGATAGCGGGTGGGCCACTGGCTGCCATCACTCATTTCAGTAACCCAGGTCTCAATATTGTTGGATTCAACGGTCGCGATCAATTCTTTAATTTTTTGATCTTTACTTTGGCTATTTTCTGGGAGGGTGGGTTCAGAACCGGTGGGAAACTGTTCGTTGCAGTTATTGGCCTGCGAGATCAGCTTTTGCTGATGGGCCAGGTTCGAAGCTTCATCATCGTCAATAACAGCAAAGAACCCAGGACATCGAATCTGTGGATGGCTTGCTGTCTTTTGATGGTTCGATTCAATGATTTTAAAAAGCTCGTGCTGATTGACTACTTTTTTTTGCCCGCATTGGGAACTGATTTCAAATTCCGTAGCGGCCTTAAAAGATTCAGAGCAATTGGAATAGAAATAAAGTGGGACGATAGAAGCAACAATAAGAACCGTAAATGGATGTCTTAAAGAAGAAAATCGCGACACTCAACCTCTCTTTTTATGGAAACGATGCATTAAGCAACTTCCCTTTTATCTTTCTATGATACGATTTTTTCGACTTTTTAAAAGCCATTTGTCTCAAAATGAAACACTGTTTTTTCAGTGATTTCTACATTTTGTGTTGGAGGATAAAAATGAAAGGACTCTGCCTCTTCTTTTTTCTAAGCATTCTGGTCTCGCTTTCTAGTCAAGCGGCGACCAACTTGCAGAGATCACAGCCACAACCTATCAAAACAGAGGTCTCTCCGATCTCTGAGACGGTGTCAACGGAGGTTCCTTCGGAAAAACCCAGCTTTGTTTCGCAGAGCCGGTGGTCGATTAAAGGACTGATCGATATCCCTTCTAACGAAATGCTCATTTCTGTAGATGAGGGGCGGTCTAGTATCAATGCTACAGAAAAACGAATTCAGTACATCCCAGGCTCGACCACCCAATACGGGTTACAACTTGGTTATGGGCCATTTTTTTGGTCTTATAAAGGAAGTGTATTTTCGGAGTCCAGTGATCATGCACAAACCTATGGAGCATCTCGATTTCATAATCTTCAGTTTGATTTCGTTGGATCCAGATGGGGATTTCATTTACATCATCAAGTCTATAAGGGTTTTTATGCGGATCTGAATGCTTTAAGTGGAATCACGATTCAAGAAAGCGATTCCTTAACAACGTCAGCTACAGGTCCCTCACAGAAAGCGGCGGCCTCTGGAGCAAGTATCATTCAGCGCCCTGATATAGAAAATTCCAGTGATGAAGTGCGAATTTTTTATCGTCTCCCTGTTTTTGATCCTCGACGCAACGATGCGGTTTTTGATCTATCCGATGAATTTCGAGGCTTTGGCTTGACCTTGCTCTCTGATGTTTATGTGAATGTGAGCCAATTTTCCGGAGCTTATTCTTTAATTCCTGTCAGTTATCATTCCCAGTTTGGAGCCGTGAAGGACCTTCGAGAGATCTCAACAAGAACCATTGGAATCACTTTTGGTGGCAAGTTGGATTGGTATCTTTCAGAAAAATCAGATTTTTTCTTTTTAATGAGTTTGGGGGGAGGTGTTCAGTTTCAAGAAAGTGTCTATGACCAAAAAAGTGATTCACAAATCCAGTTAAGTAAAGCTGTGCAGTTTCAAACCGGATACGAGTATCTAGGGGATCATCATTTCACGGGAGTTTCTTTTGCGATTCACTTAATTACTTCTGAAGTCGAGCCGGTGAAGCTTGATTTTATTACAACACAACTTGTGGGTTATTACGGATATAGGTTTTAGCATATGGCCGAATCTAAATTTAGGCCCTACTGTTTGGCCCCTTTTGTGAATCTTATGGTTGAGGGCTCGGGTGAAGTCAGAGTGTGCTGTGCCTCAAAGGATCGCTTAGGACAGATTCGGACGGGTGAGGACTCTATTAGATCTTTACGCTCTTCAAAAGCCATGCAGACATTTCAGAAACAAATGTGGTCGGAGGGGGAAATCCCTGAATCTTGTCTTCGCTGTGTCGAGAAGGAAAAAAAAGGACTTGAAAGCCATCGGATTAAATTTAATAGAANNAGGTGGCGAAAAGAACATCCCAGCGTGGAACTACTGAAGTCCGGTGACAGTCCCTTATTGGAAATAGATTTGTCTTTTTCTAACACATGCAATTTAGATTGCGTTATGTGCAGTTCTCAGTACTCAAATCGATGGTTAGCGATAGAAAAAGATCTTAATTTATTAGGAGCTCCCTTTCGAGGATTTGCCCATCATAAAATCAGTGACAAGGCAGTTGACGAACTGATTGAGTTAGCCCCGCAGGTTCGCCGGATAACTTTGAAAGGGGGAGAGCCTCTTTTTGATCCACAAGCTTTACGATTTTTACAAGGACTCAGTGAATCTGATTTTCACGGAGAGGTTCTGATTGTCACCAACCTGACGGCTTGGAGTGATAAAACTGCAGCGGTTCTTGCAAAGCTACCGAAGGTCCATTTGGTTGTCAGTATCGATGGGGTTGGTTCCGTCTATGAGTGGATTCGTGGTGTGGCCTTTGAAACAGTAGAGGAAAATTTATTAAAGGCGTTTGAAGTTCCATCCGTGTCCACTGTCACCCCCCGACTCACTCTATCGGCATACAATATACTGGGCCTGGTTGATTATTTGAAATGGATGGTGATCTTCAGTGATTCTCATCCAAAAATGGAGCGAGATAATTTTTCACAATCGGTGATGAATAAAAATCTCACCAGTCGTTCGCTACCTCTTTCTTGGCGAAAGGAGGTGGAAGCAGAATTTCTAAAACATCCGTCAGGACCAGATTTAATGAGTTCTACCTTGAAAAACTATTTGAATATGGCGGAAGGCTCTTTAGAAGAAAAACGGGATTTTTTAAAATGGTCAAAGTCGTTTAATACCTATCGCCAGTGTGACATCTTTGATATTCATCCAAAACTTCTCGAACTCTAAGAGAGATAAGTGATAGCTCGCTTTTGTAAAGCGTGTCGAGCGATTAAATAGCTTAAAATGGCGCTAGTCAGAGAGATCAACGTAACGGGAGTGAAGATAGTCCAAAACGAAAAGACCCAAAGGCCTTCAAAGAGAATCAGTGAAAAAATATAGGAAATAAGGGAGCCTACGAGTGATCCAGAGAGTGTCGCAAATAGGGCAATAAGAAAGAATTCTTGGGTGATCATTTTATAAATATCTGGGAGATTCATGCCCAGAATTTTTAATAAGTTAAGGTCTGATTTTCGTGCCTGAATTTGAAAGTGAACCAGTGCAAATATCACAGCTAGACCCACTATAACGATAAAAAGACTCATTGCCGAAAGAGCGGTACTCATTTGGTAGAGGATTTCTCTGATTTTTGTTACTAAGCGATCTAAATCAACTGCAGAAATATTAGGAAAGGATTTGACTAAATCTGTTTGAAATTGAATTTTCTCATTAAGCTTCATCTGAGGAATGGCTGCGAGAAAAGTTTTGGGGGCGTCTTCAAGAAGACCTGTGGGAAAGACAATAAAAAAGTTAGGTTGAAAACTCGTCCAGCGGACACGGCGCAAACTTGTGACAACCGCCTCTTGTTCGACATCCATGATATCAAACGTCACTCGATCGCCAATTTTTAAATCTAAGCGAGACGCATATCGAAACTCTAAGCTGATTTGAGGAAGTCCCTGGCCTTTATAAGGAGCTAAGGGCTCTCCTTGGATAAGGGTTTCTTGGTTGCTAAGATGGTCACTGTAGGTGATGTTGACACCTCTGTTTCGAAAACGTTGTTCGCGCTCTCCCTCTCTTGTTAATGCCGTCTGTGAGTCGATCTTGATTTCCTGACCATTTATCTTAGTCAATCGAGCCCGAATCATCGGAGAAAGTCCTAGTAGGTGAAGATCTTTTTGGCGAATAAACTCATTTAACGATGGAATCTGTTCATCTTGAATGTCAAAAAGAAACAAGCTCGGAGTGGGTCCGTGCAGTCCTCCCGAAAGCTCACTATCAAGGATCGCTTTTAAAGAGGGAATAAAAGTGACAAAAAGGGATCCGAAAAATAGAGAAAGAAAAATCGAAATGGTGCTGATTTTGTAGCGAGAAAGATAAGTGAGGCTCAGGTGATGAAGGGAGTTTTTTAAGCGAATTTTACTTGAAATCAGGTTTAACACAAAACTGAGAGTTGGAAATAATAAGAATATTAAGAGCATCAAAGCGACAAAAAACAGAGATCCGTTTCGAACGGAGTGACTGAGTATGCAGCTCAACCCATAAAAAAAGAGTCCTAAAGGTAAATAGGCCAGCCAATGCAGGGATCTTAAAGGCGGAGGAGACTCGTGACCTTCTTGGAAAAGATGAGAGATGGGTTGATGGATGGCCTGCCAAGCCATCGGAAGGCTAGTGGCTAATACCCCAATAGTCCCGACTAGGATCCCGATCCAAATTGAGTAGAGGGAGTTAGATAGGGACAGTGAAAAAGGAAGTGCTTGTGACAGAATCCACTCTATAAAAGGTTTAAGTGCCTGGGAGACGAGCAGTGCTCCTGTCGTTCCTAAGAAAGATAATAGAAGTAACACTCCGACCTGACTGGCAAAGATCTCTCTACGAGTCATCCCTAACGATGAAAAAATAGCAAAACTGGTTCGGTTGTCTGCTAGATAGGTACGGTAGAGATAAAAAATTCCGACGATCGCCAATGCCAAGGCTACTATAGAGACCAAACCTAAAAAATCGGTGAGGTAATTGACCATGCGACCGACTTGTTCCGACGCATTTTTAGGAGTGGAGACACGTAAGGCGCTGTCGTCAATCAAATTGATCACTTGTTGAACCAAAGTTTCATCGAGAATCTGGTCAGTTTGAAAATAAGTCGTATAGAAAGCCGTACTGCCTTTTTTTATGAGACCGGCACGACTCATTCCTGTTCGTGTGATATAGATCTTGGGAGCAATGGATCCCATTTGAAACGATTGGCTTGAGTCATCAGTAATGACATCTTTTATGGTAAAAGAGAGCGAGCCAATCTGTAAGGACTCACCCACTTGCGTTTCGAAGGCGATCAGTAGTTCTGGGTAAACAAAAATTTCATTGTCAGCCAGTGATGTTTGATGAGAGTCACCGAGTGTCTTTAAAGTCAGTCCTCCATAATAGGGAAAGTCCTTTTGAAACTCATTTAAATAGACCAAGCGACTCATCTGTGGGCTCGTGGCCATAGAAAAGAGATCGATCATTTCAGTGGATTTTTTGGCGTTGATTTTTTCAGCAACTTTCTTTGATAAATCCGAAGACAAACGCTTGCGACCACCCACAGAGAGGTCAGATCCTAATAGTAACTTAGACCGAGATTGAAGATGATCTTCGAATGTTTGCTTGAAATTTTCTAATAAGACAAGTCCTGAAAGACCTAATGTCATATTTAGTACAAAAAATAAGACGAAACTGGGTTTTCCAACCAGTTCTTTAAAACTGAGTTTAATCCAATTCACGCAAAACACCATGCTCAAGAAGAAGTCGGCGGGAGCATCTTTGGGCCAGATCTTGATCATGAGTGACCAGAATCATCGCTCGGTTTTCTTTGTTAATCAGATCAAAGAGCAAACTCATAACCGTTTCTCCGGTTTCTTCATCAAGGCTTCCACTGGGTTCATCGGCCAATAAAATATCGGGCTCGGTCACAAGGGCTCGAGCGACCGCCACTCTTTGGCGCTCTCCCCCACTTAATTGGCTGGGGCGATGATCGGGACGATCAGAAAGACCAACGGCTGACAGAAGCTGGTCTGCTCGACTTTGACTGTATCCAGCCTTGAGAATTTCTAAAGGCAAGCGGACATTTTCTATTGCTGTTAAGTGAGGTAAAAGATGAAAATTTTGAAAGACGATGCCCATATGTTTGGCCCGAAATCGGGTGGATTCTTCTTCGGAGAGCTTTAATATATCGGTGTTCAATAGCTCTAATTTACCAGAATCTGGACGATCGAGACCAGACAACAGAGATAAGAGCGTGCTTTTTCCGGAACCGGATCGACCTAAAATAGCGACGGTTTCACCTTGAGAGACTGAAAATGAAATGTCTTTTAATACAGACACCTCTTTGGTTCCTTGAAAAAAGGATTTGGTAATTTGACTGGACTGAAGAATCATAGTTGCCCTTTAACATAGGGATAGAGGTGGTCTGCCATGCTTTGGTGTCCTTTTTCGTTAGGATGAATGCCATCTTCTTGATTTAATGTCGGCTCTCCAGCGACCTTGTCGAGCAATTGCGGGACAAAAACGATCTTATGCCGATCAGCGACCGACTGATACATTTTAACAAACTGTTTGCGAAACTTATTGCCATAATTAGGTGGCATACGCAGTCCACACAAAATAACTTTAATTTTGTGTTTTTTCGCAAGAGTGACCACTTCATCTAAATTCCTTTCCGTCACGTTTGGGTCGATTCCGCGAAGGCCATCATTGGCCCCTAAGGCCAAAACAAGAAGATCGGGATTGGTTTTAAGATACCACTTCAGCCTTGATTTAGCACTCGCAGAAGTTGAGCCTGAGATACTGCCATTAACGATTTTGACGGACGGAAAGCCATTAGATTTCAGCTTTTTGCCAATGAGTTCAGGATAAGAATCTTTTTTGGCAATCCCGTAACCTTCAGTAAGAGAGTCTCCTAAAAAGACAACGGTCTTTGCGGAAACAATAGAGGGCCAAAAAACAGTTAGAAAAATCAGAAATTTCATAGACAAAGAATAGTGGGGTTGTAATAATTTGTCATCGGAATTCACTCTATGTCAAAGATCAAAGTCACATTGATTGTCGTTTTTAATACATTGGTTTTATTGGGCACTGTAGAGCTCTATTTCCGATGGAATCCGGGACAAAGCAGGCCTATAGAGGCCTTGCAAAAGGAGATCACCAGTTTCGACGCACCTTATTTACGGGGAATCGATAGCAGTCGATTTGTAGGATTGGCCCCTCGATTGGAGCTGATTCGTTCTCCTTTAGATACGAGTCTTCGTTATGAAGATGGATACACCTATCTGCATAAAGATGTTAATGGTCAAGGGTACTATGCACCATCACCAAATCGAGTCTACAAATCCGTAGAAAGGACAGCAGATGGAAAGTTAGTTTATGATATCGAGTACCAAATCGATGAATTCTCTCGTAGATTTGTCCATTCTTCCGATCCTAAGGCGTCCTATGCGTTAGCTCTTCTGGGCTGCTCTTTTGTCTATGGAGAAGGTGTGGACAATAGTGAAAGTCTTCCCTTCTACCTTCATCAGTATGTTCCGCAAGCAAATGTTTATAATCTTGGATTTCATGGCAATAGCATTGCTAATTTTCTCTATCAGGTTCAAGAGATCAAAGACCATCCGTTTTATAAAGACATTGTTGGAAAAAAACGAATTGCGATTTATGTTTTTCAAGACTTTCATTTGGATCGATTTTTTGGAACCACCCGACTTTTTAAACAAGGATGGGGTTATAAGCTTCCCTGGTTTGACTGGTCCGCAGAGAAACGTCAATTTGTATTTATGGGCCGATTTAAAGAGAGATACAGTCTATTTCATAGAGCTTTGACTTTTTTTTCAAAAACGGCAACTGCGCAGGCATTACGAAGCGATTTTCCTTTACTCAAAAAGCAAAGCACGGATGAGTACGCTCAGGCTATTTTAGAAGTGCGTCGACTGTTACAAGAGAAAAAAGGATTCGATGACCTTCTTGTCGTTGCAAGTCCCTTTAACTATGACCCATTATCAGAAAAAGTAGTCCACTCTTTAAAGCAAAATGGCGTGACCGTATTTGATTATTCTAAGGTTTCCATCATTGAACTTTTAAAAGGAAACCAAAGTCTCGCCTATGACGGGCATCCGTCAGGATATGGCAATGATCTTCTGGCTCAGTTGATAGCAAGAGATTGGAGACGATGGACTATAGAAAACCCAGCGACCGTTGGTCAAAACGATCGCTAGTGGTTTAAAGTGGTAGGTAAGACTTGAGGACTATCGGGACCCATCCACATCCGTCGGTGAAGGCTCACCGTAGCGGACTCTGTGTCCTAAACTGCTGTCTTGATCCGCATTCAGTTGTGGACAACCAGCTTTTAGGGAATAAGTGTACCTCATGGATTCTAGAGGAAAGACCTTTCCAAGATCGTGAACTTTATTGTTGGAATCATCACTGCATTTCATGTTTTCAATATCGAAACTTCCATACTCGGTTGAGTGAGGTCCGGAGTGAGCGGTGATGTGTCGATGTCCATCTTTAAAGGTTGCTTTGAGGCTTTTGTTTTTTGGAGATACTGATTGAATAGAGACACTGTTCTTATCATATGTTATTTTTGCGATGGTCTTACCTTCACTGTCACGTAGCTCTCTTGTACGCACAGCGCCGGCAGGGCCTACTGTAATATCTTGCAGGTTGGTCAGCCCCGTTCCACAGGTTCTGTCGACAAGCGGCTCTGTTGCTAAATTGAGCATGTCATCCAGAGCGGCTTGACAGCCTTTAAGTGTATCCGGTGAGCAGGATGTCTCTGATGTTTGGATTCGAGAAAGATGTTCGAGGATGCTGCGAAGAGAGCCATTTTGAGAGGATCGAGAGACTTGCAATTCTTGGCTGTAATGAGTTCTCAGTTGCACGACCATTTCTTTAAAACCTGAAAAATAGGTTTTGCAGTCTTGCTCATAGACTTTTTTGCAAAGTTCGTAGAGGGCCTCTCCTTTTTCTTGTTCTAATTTAGAAAGAGCCGCGTTGTCCAGGCTCCCATTCGGAAAGGCTCCGTCACTGAGGGTTTGGAACTCAGTGAAGGAAGGAGCCCACAGAAGAGAGTCTCCTCCATGACAGTTGGGCTTCATCCAATCGGCTAAGGGTTTCTCACAGGCTTTAAGGGCTTTGGACTCCGGACAATTGCCTTGTGGACAGAGTCCAGAGTTCACCGAAGCCTTTGAGTTTTTTAGTTGGGTGAGTTGGGCCATCATCTTTCCTGCGAATCCATCTGCACAACTGACATAGTCCGTACACTTCACAACGTCTGATTCCTCAATGAATTTCTTAATGGCATCCGAGTAAGTCTTATATCGAGCCTTAGGTGCAGTAATCTCTTGGCAGAGTTCGCTTTTGTTGTTGAGATAGAACCGATGTGTCGTTCCCATCCCGTCTTTGACAGAAAAATGAAGGTCGGCACTCTCCTCACCACAAAGACCTAGCGACACAGTGAGGTGTTCTGAGAAAGAGGCGTCATCGATTTTTAATTGAGGATCCCCTGATCCCTTATCTCCCGGCGATTCATTTTGACATTGAATTCCCACGGGCTCTGGAGCTGCGGGTGGGTTCTGGGAATCGCCTTGACCTGTTTGATGGGCTGGAGCTGGAACGACAGAAGCCGCTGCTGCCGGAGCGCTCGGATCATAGAGTTTGCGAACCTTGTCGAGTTGCTCTTGGAAGAGAGCACAAGGTTCCTTTTGCGAAGCTTTTTTAGGAGGAGAACAAAGTGTGGTGTTGATTTTTTCAAGATCTGTCTTAATCCGTTCGTACTGTTCCTGAGAGGGAATCCCTTGGACCTCTTGATTTTGTGCGGCTGTGTGACAGCGCTGGGATAAATCAGTGATTTTTTCTCTTAAGACACAGACGTTTCCATAAATTTGACCACATTGGAAAAATTTATTTGGGTCATCTGCTCCGCCATCGCACTTTGCACCCCGTCCTTTGGTGTTACATGGTCCTCCATAAGTCGGCCGAGCCATTCCACCAATCACACACCAAGATTCATCTAAAGCGTAGGCGTTTGGAAAAAGGAGAGACCAAACATCGGCGTAATCTTTTCGCTTCCGATTTTTATTCATCTGATTTTCAAACTGATAGGTGATGTTTTGAATCTTTTTGATGTACTTTACTTGGTGGGCGCGGGTGAGTTTTCGAAACTGATGGTACGGTAGCAGTAGTTGATAAGAAGAGATTTTGTGTCTTTTGGGCTTAAGTAATGGCTTGGCTTCGGCTACCGGAGCTGCAAATACCGCAGTTATAAATAAGAGAGACAAAATGAGGCTGAGGACAGACTTCATAGGTAGGTTCCTTATCTTTATGTTCTCATTTTAGATTACCTACATTTATACTTTTATATGAGAACCTGATTGAAAAGTTCGGACCAATGTCGGTGTTTTAATGACATAGATCGAGGTCCGAGTTCCTCTACATTCAGCCAAGAGATCTTCGTTTTTCGAAAATCATTGTACGATACTCACACTGGATTCGTGCTATAGAGGATGTTGCCAATTGTGGCACAAGGGCTGCAATGAACTGAGATGGGCAAAAGTAAACTCAAGAGCTCATTTTAAGAAGGAAAAAATGCTTAAATTACAGGTAGTTAAAATTCCACTTATGAAGCTCATTTGCATTTTTTTCTTAGTAGGGTCCAATTTTGTCATTCAAGCACAATCCTGCTCCAGAAGTGTCAGTGGTGTTCTGTATGGTGCGACTTTAACGACCCCTACTGGAGTGAGACAGGTCATCGACAGCACTATGATGAGGATTTTGGGCCTGTCCAGTCGATCTCGTCTTCACCGATTTCAACAGTCCTTTGAAAACTTTCAGTTTCAAAAGACAAGAATTCCTCCAACTGAGGGAGGTCTTTTCTATAGCCAGTCTTATGAAAACCTACGAGCTATGGTTCCTGAATTTTCTCCAGCTCAACTGGTGAAACTGATGATTTTAGATGGGCAAAGTTTTTATAAACTGGAAGGGGCTCTAGTTGAAGTTTTTGGGGATAGATACCCTAGCCTCTCTGTTCTGCTGACTCAAGAGGCTTCGTTGCTATTTAGTGAGTAAAGTTTTTTAATCAAAGGAGTTAAAAATGAAGTACGTATTTTCTATGACCTCTCTGTTACTTCCTATTTTACTGTTCTCGGCTTGTGAGAAAGACAATGACCCACCCCCTGTTGTTGCGGCGACTCCTCAAGGTGTGCGGTGCGCGAGTGCCCAAGATTTTTCTTTAGATCCAAAAGGAACTGTTCAGTTTCGCGAGGTGGAGCTAGTTAGAGAACATCAGGAAGTGGTGCGAATCAACTGTTTGGGACAAGAGGTTTCTCGAAAGGTAGAAGAAGTTAAAGCTCCTAAGAAGACAGTCACTATTAGGTCCCTGCGACAGGTTACCGAACCGGATCCTCGTCAAAGAGAACAACTTTTAGATGAAATGAGTTATAGAGGAATGAATCGGCAAACCTGTCAACCGGTACAAAGAGATCTGGCTGAAAAACTTTTTGTTGCTCCCTTTGAGGCTGTTGGAAACCAGATTCGTCGAGGCTGGAGTGATGTTCCCCATCACCCGGAGTTTAAATTGACTTTAGATTATGCACCGGCGCTATTTACCACTGAGGTCAACTCGGGAATTCAGATGATTGACTATCAGTTTCAATCACTCTGTAAGCGTGAACGAAACAGATGGAGAGATAATCGGCATCGTCGAAATCAAGAGGAGTCTTCAAAGTACTGTCGTGAAACGTTTGAAAAGGGAACTTTTGTATTCGCCGTGAAATACGATCAGGTTCTGCTTCCAGGGACGAAGGTCGTTCGTGAACAAGACTGTCAGCAACCTTAGAAAGAGATATTTCTGTTTCTTTCTAGTTGGAGCTCTAGGTTTCTCCTGTGGGCCGTTGAATGCGACAGAACGGCCCTCGTTCCGATGTTTGGGAGGCGTTGCTGATTGGCGCTCCTCTACTGCAGATCAGATTCGCCGTGAGATTCTGAATGGTCGGTTTCCAGGAATCACCTCGCAAGTCCCATCGAGAATCTCTATTCCTCGACGGGGGCAATGGAACTCCTCTCGTTTAGAGGGACTTGTCGGATTATATGAAGTCTCACTTGCTCGAATATCCTCCCTTCATCCTATTCCCAATCCTTTGCGAGAAGACAGCAACGAGCAGCTAGAAAATCTGAAGTCTTTAATTTCCTCACATGGATATCATCTTTCTAAAGCGATTCAGGTCGCTATTTTAAGAAATGGTCAAATTCTTAACTTAGGTGGCCATCATCGGGTTGCGGCCATGTTGGCTCTGGGCGAGTCGACGATTCCGGCAAGTGTTTATGTTTGGGACAGTATGGACCCACACATTCGGGGATTGTACAGAGAACAGTTTATTGTTCCTTTGCAACATCGTTTTCCAGAGCTATTTGGTACGATCCAATACGATTCGACGTTGTTGGATTAAAAGCTCTTTGACTACTTGAGTGGTTTTTTAAAACCCCATGGACAGTGGCGACATTCGCTTTTACAACAATAGCCTCTTTTAAGGTGATATTCTTTGGTAAATACCCAGTTCCCGTTTTCGACAGTGTAATCTATCCCTTCGACGAGAGGTTCCCGTATTGTAAGTTCTTGATCTGTTCGTTTCTTCACTTGCGAGTCACCAAATTGAATTGAGATTTACTTTAAAAAACCCTAATGAGATGAGGTTCATTAAAGACTACAAAATTGATCCGCAATTAAGGGGTGCCGTTTTAAAGAGTAAATGTCAATCCGGGTCTGTGCGTCAATTAAAAACATAGATTTTTATGGATAAAAAAATCCGCCTGCCAGTTGAATCTTTTCAAAGTTCAGAATTCCATTGAATTTTATCTGTGAAGAGCTTAGCCAGAGATCATGATTGTCATCTGTGAAAATGTAACGAAATCCTTTGGATCTTTTAAAGCTGTCGATGATCTTTCCTTTCAGATTCCTTCGGGAATTTGTTTTGGTTTGCTTGGCCCTAATGGTGCTGGAAAATCAACATTGATTAAAATGCTCTATGGAGCCAACATTCGATCTTCTGGAACCATGACGGTCTTAGGAAGAGATCCTAATGTTGAATCCCATATCATAAAAAAAAGTATGGGTGTTGTGACTCAAGATAATCATCTTGAGGATGCTTTGACTGTCTATGAAAACTTAGTGGTTTACTCGCAGTTTTTAGGTGTTCCTAAGCTTACACGACATGAAAAGATCATGAGTCTTTTGACTTTTATGAAGCTTGATCATAAATGCCATGCTCCAGTAAGGACTCTATCAGGGGGAATGAAGCGGAGATTGGTGTTTGTGAGAGCCTTATTGGGAGATCCGGAATTTATCATTTTAGATGAACCAACGACGGGGTTAGATCCAGCAGTGCGCCATCTACTATGGGACAAAATTAATGAGTTAAAATCGTTTGGTAAAACCATCCTGTTAACAACCCATTATATGGATGAAGCGGAGCAGTTATGTGACCACTTGGTGATTATGGATCAAGGTGAGATTCAAGCTGAAGACACTCCTAAAAATATGATTGAACGTTATTGTCCGGGCTACTTAGCTATTATCGAAAGTGAGATGGGAAATCCTGTAGAGGAGGTAGACATTTGGATTCGTCAAAGGCTCAGCGGTTATCAGATACGTGCTCTTTCCTTAGAAGCTCTTCATCAATATTTAAAGAAACACCAATTAGAACCTAAGGTCATTCGTCCTTCACAAATGGAAGATGTGTTTTTAGAGGTGACAGGCCGGGAGTTGTCGCAAGATGCTTGATTCCTTAGTTTTAAGTTGGCGCTTGGTTCAAAGACATTGGCTGGTCTATCGCAAGGATCTTTTTGCTAATATCCTGCCTACCTTTTCCGATCCCCTTTTCTTTTTAGTTGCTTTTGGATTGGGGCTAGGAGCTTATGTGGACCAGGTTGAAGGAATGAGCTACTCACGTTATATGGCTCCGGGGCTAGCGATGTCGGCGGCATTGTTCACTGGCTTCTTTGAAACAAGCTACAATCTCTATGTGAGATTGGTGTTTGAGGGAATTTATCATGCCGTCTTAGCAACTCCTTTGGGTCCCAAAGAGATTGTGACAGGTGAGTTGCTTTGGGTGGCCATCAAAGGTGCCATCATGTCCTTTGGTGTCACGCTGATCGTTTTGGCGTTTGGACTTGTTGATGCTCGGTATATATTCCTGATCCCTATAATTGGAGCTATGGTCGCTCTCAGTTGCGGAACCATTGGTGTTTTTGCGACTTCTAAAGTTCGAAACATCAACCAGTTTCAAACGGTTTATTCACTTGTGATTGCCCCTCTTTTTTACTTTTCAGGAATTTTTTACCCTATTTCCAGCACTCCACAATGGGTGCAGTGGATAGCTCAACTCTCCCCCTTGTACCATGGAGTAAGAATGGCGCAACAGGCGCTTTGGGGGGAAAATGTTTTAGAAGCGTTACTGGTTCATGGTTCCATTCTTTTGGTGATGATCTTTTTTGGACTATTCGTTTCTTACAAAAATATCATTCCTAAACTTCAAAACTAACTCAGAAGGGTGCAGTTTGAAATGAGCTCTGGCCCTAAGTACAATTTCCCTATTTGAATTTCAGACTGTTTTTCTGAGGTGATCCTTTGCGTGAATCAGCCAAGAAGATCACCGGTTTATTCAGATTATTGATGTGATGAAGAGTTAGAATTTTTTTATGATATCGAAGCTGGCAAGTAGCACGACCCCTATACAGTTTACATTTTCAGCCAGTTGGTTGGCCGTCCGTTGCATCTGGTCTTCTACTAGATACTTTAACCAGTAGGATAAATCAGTAAATTGAATCTGATAACAGTCAGATAGGCACTATGAGCTATTCCCAACGAGATAGCGAGCTCTAATGATTACATGGGGGGATGACTAATGCGGAAAATTTTAGCTTCCATTATTATTTTTTGTGGGCTAACTGCTCATGCCTACGAAGAAGTACTTGGGGATTTTGAACACTATCAGTCTTATCTTTTGCCAGGTCCCGTTGGCTCTGATGTGTATTCGGCTTGGAAATGTCGAGGTGGAAAAGGAGACAATGTAAGAATTGTAGATTTTGAATCCGGTTGGAACCGATCTCACAGAGAATTTCGTCCTCCATTTCTGGATAGAGGCTATTATAATAATAAAAGTGAGCACGGAACTGAAGTTTGGGGAATTTTAGCAGCAAAAGATGATGGAGTGGGTGTGACTGGGATAGTCAGTGAGGCTGCTATTGGACTCTATGGGATTGCACCACCAAAAGATTGGAATATTTGGCGGCAGGATATTGTGACAGGACTGCAAGAGATGCATTCTTTTTTAAAACCCGGAGACATTGTTTTGTTAGAACTTCAAGCTGGAGATGGACCTTATCTGCGCAAAACACCAATTGAGTATTGGGACTCCGTTTTTTGGGCGATCAAGAACCTGACGGATGCAGGAATCATCGTTATTGAAGCTGCCGGTAATGGAGGCTTAAATCTCGATGGTGAGAATTTTGAGGGGAAATTGAATTTCAATGTAAGGGATTCAGGAGCGATCATGGTGGGGGCAGGCTCCGCACCCGTTGTCGAAAGTGCTTATAAAGTACATTTCTCAAGACACATAACTTCAAATTTTGGTCAGCGGGTAGATGTTTTCCACTATGGGGAAAGAGTTGCGACCACTGGATATGGAGATTTGCACCTGAGCGAAGATGAAAACAGTGATTACCATGATGACTTTGGCGGAACATCGTCGGCCTCTGCTATTGTCGCTGGTTTGGTAGGATCCCTGGTAGGTATAGCAAAGGCCCAAGGAAAAATTCTTTCACCTGAGTCTATACGAGAGGCGCTTCGTAACACGGGTTTAAAGACTCACCAGTCAGTTAAAGAACCAATTGGACGGTTTCCCCAATTGCCGGAGCTTATTCAATATCTCGGTTTGTGGCCTTGTGATGTGGGAAAAGAAAATCATTTATCTAGCAAAAAATAGTGATTTTTGACTTTATAAAAAACCGGGATTCAAATTCCGGATTTTAAAGGCGTCAATAAAGTGAATTCAAAAAAGGGTCGGTTTTCCAAAACCTCAATTTTTTGAAAGTGATAATGCCCAGCGAGATCAGTTAGAAAGTGCTTCAACGATGGCTTGAATTTCTTCGCTTGTTAAAAAGCTTAGATTTCCCATGTTGCCTTGATTCGAAAGAATGGCATTTTGAATCTGACTGAACGTACGCCCTTTTCTATCGGTAGATTCGAAGCTAAAGTGGCATTCGGCACAATATGTTTGATAAAGTTGAACTCCATCAAGAGGTTCTCCGTCGCCTCCCCCGTCACGACCTTCTAAAGGGGCTCCTGCGGCAATCCATGCATATATTAGTGCCAACTCCTCCTCAGTAACTAGCTCTCCTGAAGCAGGCATTAAATTGTCGTAAACGAATGTAAAAAGTGGACTTCCTTCCGGATTTCCAGGTGTAAGAGAAGTTGTATAGACGCTCTGGTAATTGGAAAAATCTGTGGTGATGTTGTTATCAGGATTAGCCACGCTTTCTAGATTGTGGCAGCTGTTGCACTTTTGTTGAAAAATATTGGTATTCAATTCCGCAAATGATGGAACTTTTGTTTCGCTACGTAAGATATCTATATTATAGTCTATAGAATGTTCAGAGCCGCAATTTTGATAAATCAATGCTGTACTTAAAATCAATGTTCCAACTAGGATTTTAATCCACTGGTTCCGCATTCTAATTCACCTGCCATCCTGGAGATTTGCATAGAGCAAGAGAGATAAATCGCCACTTATCGCTATCTTTTTCAAAACTATCAGCGAGACTTAGGAGTTTTGATTCAATGTCGGGGTTGGATTGATACTCTGGATAATAGAGTTGAATGAGGGCTGACACCTTTTCCTGTTCAAACTTATTTATGTTGGCCGGAACCCTCTCTAAACTAACTGTAAGGGAGCGATCAAAACTAAGAAGTCTTTCACAAAAATTGATCCTTCCCGCTTCTCGCGCCAAGTTAATAGAAGAGATAGCGCCCACTTCTGCATTGGATGCATTGCAACCGAGTTCGGCACTGTCACTATGACTACAATTTCCTTTATAGAGTTGCGCCTGTAATAGGATTTTGCTGCGGATGAGGTTGCATGTTGATTTGTCAGTGTTGTTACTGAGGGCATTGCAGTTACCGAGATCGGAATTATCAGGTAAATACAGATCGGCAAATATACTTGAGAGTAGAAATCGATTCGCTACTTTGATTGTAACGCCTGTTTCATGAAGCCTAGGCTCCCCACCTTGAATGGAGTTTTCATCTATTGGTATGGGTTCCATTTTTTGGCAATTTTGAAAGAGAACTAAGAAAGCGCAGCCTACTACTATCCAACTGCCAAAAGGGCTACGAGAAAAGATGTGTGAAAGATTTGAAAGACGCAGATTCATGTATTGTCCACCAGCTTACTACGTGAAATTGCGGCAACATAATTTTCACCAGACTTACGAATGATACTTGTTGCGTTAGTTACTAAGGGCGGAACATTGAGCATAAAAGCGATGGAATTAGCGAGGTGACTGTGCGTTAAGTACTCATTGTTTAGATCAGCAATTTTTGCAGCATGGCCCCAAGATCCCACGTCTCGAGTTCCTGCTTTGTCGGATTTTAACGTGTCTCCCACAATCTGCAAGTTTTGGAATCGGCCAGAAAAGAAGCTAGCGCTACTTCCTCGAAACCCATGTGAGGTTCCCATAAGTTGATTCGGATGGGATATATAAGATGGCATTCGATTGAACTCACCCGCAAAATGTATAAGAGTGTCGTGAAAATAGGACTGTCCAGTTGTCGAATCGATCTTCTGTTTTAGTTGATCGATGAGTTCGAGCAAACAGGCAGCATACGCACGATAATGAAGAGCATTCACTAAAATACCTGGCATATAGCCAATAAAATGCTGATCATTTGGGACGGTCAGCCGACCTGCTAAGTCGACGTTGTTTAAAGTACTTCCTGTGCCCATTCTAAACGAGCGAGTGTAATCGTTGAGAAGCAAAAATTCGGCTGTAGCAAAATTCTCAGCGAGAAAACTAATGGTCGTCACAGCTGGATTGATTCCGGAGCGTAAATCATCAATGGTGGAATTCTTTCCCGTAGCTACAGAGTAGCGGTTGTCTCGGTCAGCAGTTGGAATTCCGATAGGACGATCCGCATAGCCTTTGAAATTTGCATCCAGAGAGAGCGCCGATTTAACAAGATTGGTGTATTTTAGATAGATGGGATTCCAGGAATCAAAGTATTGGCCAATTGCCGTTTTGAGAAGTTTTTTGGCAGACATGTGGTCGACAAGAACTCGGCTGTATTTCTTGTTGATCAGATTGAGCTGATGGATAGCAGAATCCACTTGCTCTTCAACTGCGTCAATTTGACTCGAGAAGTTCCCGGCAACATTTCTTTTAAAAGGCTCAAAGAGAGAATGAGCTTGGTTCACCCCACCAAGACTGGTTTGCAGAAGTGATTTATTTTTAAAACTTTTATAGGAGTATGCTGCAAGCGAGCTTCCTACGGCCACAGCGCTAATTGGATTTGATGTATGATCGGCTACAAGGCCACCGATAGATAGACCGCCAGGAATGGGTTGTGTCTGAATGGCAGCATTAAAGGGGTGCGAAGCATTGAGTCCATAGATTCCCTGTATGGTTAACATGGATCCTAGTAGCTCAGAAATATCTCTACCGGTAGCTGAGGTCTTCTGACCCCAGAGAGGGGGAACATAATAGCCGTTTTTCAAAATGGCAGTGTATCGACCTTCTGTGTACTTTCCAGAACTGACACTGTAGGCATTACTCATCTGTTGGTTGAAAACAATCGACTCATTATTTGGATTTAAAAAAAGATCAAAATGCTGTCTAGGAGGGGCGCCATAATTTTGTATAAATACGTATCTCAGCACCTCTTGTTTGACGATCTCTTCAGCAAAAGCTGTAGAGACATATTTCGAAGTCACGGCACTGATAATGGTTGAGATGGGATCCCACCCAACAGAGGCACCAGTCGCTGCGGCAAACCAATTTAGAAACTCTCTTCGACTGATGGACTTATGATTCTTCACTGGCCAATCCTCTATCTAAAACAATTGGAACTTCGTTGAATTCAGGAGATTCAATAATTTCACGAATCAAAATTTTAAGACTTTGATGCTGAAATAGGCGCTCTCCTAGTTCTATAACCCGATTTCGATGATGAATCTCTTCTGGAGGAAGAGGTTCAATATAAGCCGGATCATTGATGTCGGCGACGGTAACGGAATGACCTGTGAAAAACTCATAGTATCTTTTTGCCGCACAAACATAGAGGTCCTTCCGTGCAGCGAGTTCGGATCCTAGCTCTCCAGACCCAGAGACAGAAGAGAAGTTAAGAGTGCCATCATAACCTCGATAATAGAGCTGTCCAATAGGGGGCCTAAGGTGATAGTCGGTGTCGATTTCTGAGCGCCAATTTTCTATTGGAGGTTTTGAAATAGGCCAAGCGTCAGCATATTCTATTGCGAGTATTTTTTCATCAACTGTGGTCGTTGCTCGGCCGGCAAAGCGAAGAGTGTAGTTTCGCATGGTACCGGCCATACGATCGATGGTGGCGTGACAGGTCACACACGTTTGGCTTTGTCGAAAAGGAAAAGAAGAGGTGGCATCTACAAAAGGGAGTGCATCACCATAGCGCAGAACAGGAAGTGATCGGCATAGGAGATCTTGAAAAAGCGCTTTGGACCAATTTCTTGCAACGGTTGATCCATCGAAGTGTCCGTTTATGGCGAGTGGTTGATTCACCATACGGTAGATAGGGCTTCCTATAATTCCTCCGCCAATGTTCGCTACAATATTTACATCTTTTAGTTTTTCACCCTTGGCATTGAGTTGAGGAACGATCAGCGGGTTTGCTGCTTGAATGCCGACGAGATCTCCTTTGGGAGAGTATCTAACCTGTGCCCAAGGAGCTCTGGCTCCACCCATACTCACATCAAAGTAACAGGTTGCAGGAGAGTCCGACGCCCTACATAGTCCTAGGTCAATGGTTTCTTGTCTTGTTGCAGAGCTTTTAAGTGTGCCACTCATAAAGCGCACAGGTTTAAGAGATTGATTGGAAGTCACAATATCTTCATACTTTTGGTTGGGTTGAAAAAGGGCCCGCGTTATGTAAAGGGCAGGTTCGCTCTGATCGTAAATATAAGAGCTATATGTTCCTCGGACTCCCGCAGCAAAAGAGGATAAGAAGTCTAACTTACCAAACCAGGATTGATGAAAACTATGAAGCGTATGTAAAATACGACGATGTCGATCTGAATTTACTTTGATGACACCTTGTCCATTAAATTCTGATTCAGTAATCAATTGGACGCAGGCGTTGGCAGGTGTGACCTCTCCGGATAGCACCTGTTGATAGAGATCGTCACTAGATCTGGGACGGGAATTCGTTAATGTAGAATAACACTTCAGATAGGCTCCTAGAGGCGACAATTGCGCTTCTCCAGAGAGACTTAAGAATGTTAAAGGCATTAGAATCGCAATTATAGTGGAATAAGATCTCGACACCAACACAGTTTGTTCCCCCGAACTGAACGACAGTATTCCCCTTTGAACTTGTCTCTTATCGGTACTTTGATATTAAGACTTTAATTTGGGGAGTTCTTTTAAAGTATTGAAAATACAAGAATTACTGGCCGTGCAAAAAAAATGTACCATTGCTGTACATCATGAACGAGTCCAGATGCTTCTATCTCAAATTTGTGATCAATAGAAGCTATCTGGTCAAATGAGCACAGGCCCTAGTAAAAAACTCAATCGACAAATCTCTGGTGCTTTTTTACTGGCCAATTCGAACAGAGGAATCCGTTGTGGCTTGGTTGGGATCGATGATAGAAAAATCGACTTCTATTTTATTGTCGTTTCCAGTAGCTGCGAATTGATCTAAATTGTAGATCACAAGAGTCTTGTCATGGCTACGATACTTCCAATAGAAGGCCTTGGGCTTGGATTGCTTTTGATTGCTGACGCTATCTAAGATCGGAGTGCCGGAGTAAGTGACTTTAATACGATCTCGTTCTGGAATGAAATTTAGAGGTATCTCCAATCTTTTTAGCCTCTTTGTTCGAATCTCTGTTCCCACTTGTGCCAGCTGATCTCCATAATTTTTATGACAAATGTTAAAGATATTGCTGCCCTCTTCGCGTTCTCCGCGAGTGAGAGACAAGAAGGACTCTAATAATTGAGGATCTTGAAATTCTGAAAGATCTCTCACGTCTTCGTCGGCTTTGCATTTGGCTGCAAAACGCTGAGAATGAGATCGTCGAACACGCTGACTCAAACTATTCGGGTGTAAGACCCCGTATGTAGAGATCTTTTCAAAGTTTGGATCATTTTTAAGG